>CADFQU010000061.1 GCA_902836505.1 Streptococcaceae bacterium | reverse complement strand
GATAGAATTCCAGAGTATAGGTCATGGATGAGTCCCAATAGGCATCAGCAATGGCCTTTTTCTCCTCATCAGTTGGAGTATAATAAGGGGAAATATTGGTCCAGTTAGAATTTAGTTTACCGTATATTTCTGTTTGGAGGTTGTTTTTCAGATAGTTAGTAAGTAGATTCTCTCCTTCTTTTCGAACTTCCTTAAATACAGTTCTATTTGAAGGTGTGGTGAAAGAAGATTCTGCTTTGGTATCTGAAAAACGATCTTTATAACTGAGTTTGTACTTGGTATTTGGTTTTCCTGCGAACCAGAGGGTGTTATATCCTTCTGAGTCGTTTTCAAATGTCAAAATACTTTGTTCCTTGTTATCCTGATCCAGGATTTTAACATCATCTAAAGATACGCGGTTGATTCCTTCGATAGTAAATGTTAATGAATACCTATTTTCGGCTTCTTTATCTTCCTTTAATGGATAATCAGAGTCAAAATAGCCATTAAAATCAGAACTCAAGGTAACTTGAGGGGGAATTTCGAATAGAGTAGGAATAGGATGGACATTAAAAAAAGCAATCAAACCAATAACTAGAGTTATACCGATAAAAATAAGGGTTTTCTTTACCTTCATAGTCCCTCCTTATTTATCAAATTGGACTTCCTCAAGTAAATATTCGATAAATTTCTCACCCATTTTAGAGAGGCTAGCTTTCTCGTGTTGGATGTAGACCAGCTCGATTGGGTCATCAATATCTAGTGGGATGGAGACGATATTGTCTCCGTTGAGGTTGCTATTGAGGATACCGGTCGCAATGGTGTAGCCGTCCAGACCAATCAAGAGATTGAAGAGGGTGGCACGGTCGCTGACGACGATAGATTTTTTGTGATGCTCTTGGGAGAGGATCTCTTCTGAGAAGTAGAAGGAGTTATGGGTCCCTTGGTCATAGCTGAGATAAGGGAAGTCTTCTAAATCTTCTAGCTTGACCACATCTTTGTTAGCCAATGGGTTGGTCTTGCTGACGAAGATGTGAGGTTGAGCAGTGAAGAGATGGGTTGCCTTAAGGTGGCTATCATCCAGCATTTTGGAGAGGACATCACGGTTGTAGCCATTAAGGAAGAGGACACCGATTTCACTGCGGAAGTTCTTGACGTCATCAATGATTTCCCAGGTTCTAGTCTCCCGTAGGAAGAGCTCGTATTTCTCCATGTCGCTTTTCTTGAGGAGAGAGACGAAGGCTTCGACTACGAAGGCATAGTGCTGGGAGGATACGCTAAAGAGCTCCCGATTGGCTACTGGATTTTTATAGCGTTCTTCTAAGAGTTGGGTCTGCTCTACGACTTGACGGGCATAAGAAAGGAACTCCATTCCATCCTTGGTCAGAGTGATCCCCTTGGGATTACGGATGAAGATGTCAATCCCCATTTCCTTTTCCAGGTCCCGCACAGCATTGGACAGACTTGGCTGGGTGATGAAGAGTTGCTTGGACGCTTCATTCATAGAGCCTGTTTCGACGATTTTGATAATGTAATGTAATTGTTGGATTCTCATGCTTATATTTTAACATACTTTTGACAGAAAATCCTAGCTAGTATCAGTCTCTAGAAGGATTTTTCCCTATAAAACAGGTTTAGAATTGAAGGATTGATTGTAGCTTGATAGAATGATGGAAAAGATGATCTCTGGAGGACCTATGAAAAGAGTTGCTTACTGGTACAAAAAATGGAATCAGGAACTGGAAACTAAATTTTTAGCCAGTTTAGTAAAGATAAACTTTATGACCAACTTGCTGATCTTTCTTAGTTTATCTGTCTTTCTAATTCTCGGGAACTTGCCAGGAAATATCCAATCCTTGGGATTCTGGAATGCTATTTTTGGAGTCGCAATATACAGTGTTACAATTCTTGTTCATGCCCTAGGGGTTAGTTTTTTTGTTCCTAATATCTTTGTGATTCTGTATGTTATTTCTCGCTGGTCTACGATACAGGCCCAGACCCTGGAAAAGGAGCTAGTCGGCGTCTATGATGAGAAAGAAGAGGAAAAAATTAAACGAAGGGTCAACAATCGCAAGTACTTTGTGATCCTTTGGATAGGAGTCTTTGGTAGTATCCTGGAATTATTCGTTATCTATCTAGTAAAAGATTTGACGAGTTATGATTGGACCCAGCAGCTCATTAATGAGCAGAAGCATACCATGATTTGGTCGGAGGCGCTACCGACGATCCTTACTTTGGCACTGATTTCCTTCCTAGCTTTGGTCATCTATTCTTACCGAGATGCCAATTCCTTGTCTCCACTTTTGAATATCTTTTGTATCAGTGGGATATTGATGGGATTGGTGCTTGTAGTGGTATTTGACATCCAGTTGCAAGTCATCGGTTGTCACACGGTCTTCTTGTTTGTTTATTCCATTAGTCTTTTGCGGACCAGGATGAAGGAGTGGGAGGGGGAGTCTGATCCTAATAGGGTCTATGACAATCCCATTCTCCAGCACTTCCACCTGATCCTTCACCAATCCAAACACTGGCCTTGGTTGGCAGTCATCTTTGCCCTTCCCTTGTTAGCGCTATTGGTCATGGTCCTCATGCTCTTTGGTCAACGTCCTGATAGCTTGGTCAAGGCCTGGACCAATACGGCAGATTGGACCTTCTCAGAAAAAATCCCTCCTCAGAATCTCATCATAGATGAGCATTATCTCTGTACGGTTGCGGCTGGTGGTCATGAAAAGGTGGTCAAGCCCCAGCGGATGGGAGTCCGGCATGGTCATCCTGTTGTGGTGAATCGCCAGCTCTGTATTGCCAATGCCTTTGAGCAAGTCTTAGAAGAAAAGACGCCACGTTTTCATCGATTTCTGCGTCGTAATTACGATCGCTATGGCTATCCCTTTGCCAAGCATATCAAGAAAAAATGGGCCATGGATGTCATTTACTATCTGATGAAGCCTCTGGAATGGATCTTTTTGTTGGTTCTCTACTTGGTCGATCGCAAGCCAGAAAATCGCATCGCTCTGCAGTATATCCCACCGGTACCAGAAGGGTTTTCTCCTAAACCATATGGGAAATGAGCAGAGCTATCGGGCTTCTACTTGACAAGCGACCAGTAGCGCGATATAATGATAAAAATTCAACCTTTAAGGGGTCCAGAGAGGCCTGCAAGGAAAGACAGAAAAAAGATCAGCGGACCGAGTCTAGCTGATCATTTGTAGGACCTTGCTTTTGCGAGGTCTTTTTTGCTGGAAGAAAGAAGAGGAAACCAATGGTCAGTGACAGCTGTAAGAAACGGTTTGGAAAAATCATGATGGAAGACATGGAGTTAATCGCTCAAGAAGAGATTGCGCCACGGATTTTTTCAATGGTCTTGAAGGGGGAAATGGTGGAGCAGATGTTGCCGGGGCAGTTTCTCCATATTCGTGTACCGGATGACTCCAAGCTCCTTCGCCGTCCCATTTCTATCTCAGAGATTGATCCAGACAGCCAGACCTGTCGCCTCATCTATCGGGTAGAAGGAGGCGGAACGGCCATCTTTTCTAACTTGCCTGTCGGTAGCTTCCTCAGTGTCATGGGTCCTCAAGGAAATGGCTTTGAATTAAAAGGTCTTGGTCAAGGGGCGCGAGCCTTGATCATCGGTGGCGGGATTGGAGTACCTCCCTTGGTCCAAGTGGCTAAACAGCTACATGAGCAAGGAGTAGAAGTCCATTCTGTTCTTGGTTTTGCTACTAAAGAAGCGATTATCCTTGAAGAAGAGTTGAAGCAGTATGGGCAAGTGACCATTACAACTGATGATGGCTCATATGGAATCCAAGGCAATGTGGCAACTGTAGTGGAAACACTCAATGAGGATATTGATGCAGTTTATTCCTGTGGAGCCCCTGGCATGCTCAAATATGTCAATACCAAATTCCATGACCATCCTCGCGCCTACATTTCCATGGAATCGCGTATGGCTTGTGGGATGGGGGCTTGCTACGCCTGTGTCGTTCACTTGGAAAATGCAAGCCAAGCAGCCAATAAGCGCGTGTGTGAAGACGGACCGGTCTTTGAAACTGGTACAATTGTGATGTAGGGAGGAAAGAATGACTAGTAATCGATTAGCTGTATCCTTACCAGGATTAGATTTGAAAAATCCCATCATCCCAGCTTCTGGCTGTTTTGGCTTTGGCCAAGAATATGCCAAATACTATGACTTGGACTTATTAGGATCCATTATGATCAAGGCGACGACCGCTGAGGCTCGCTTCGGAAATCCGACACCACGAGTTGCCGAAACACCTGCAGGCATGCTCAATGCCATTGGTCTTCAGAATCCAGGTGTTGATGTCGTTCTCGCAGAAAAACTCCCCTGGTTGGTCCAGCATTATCCAGAACTACCGATTATCGCTAACGTAGCTGGGTTCTCCAACGAAGAGTATGCGACAGTATCGCGGAAGATTTCTCAAGCGCCCAATGTCAAAGCCATCGAGCTTAATATTTCTTGTCCCAATGTGGACCATGGCAATAATGGCCTCTTAATCGGTCAAGTTCCTGAGTTGGCCTATGATGCGGTAAAAGCTGCAGTAGAAGCATCCTCAGTCCCTGTCTACGTTAAATTGACCCCTAGTGTAGCAGACATCACTCAAGTAGCCAAGGCTGCGGAAGATGCGGGAGCAAGTGGCTTAACCATGATCAATACCTTGGTCGGGATGCGCTTCGACCTCAAGACTGGTAAGCCTATTATTGCCAATGGTACGGGAGGTATGTCAGGACCAGCTATCTTCCCAGTAGCCTTGAAACTCATCCGCCAAGTAGCCCAATCCACGAAACTTCCAATTATCGGAATGGGTGGCGTGGACTCCGCAGAAGCAGCTATTGAGATGATGATTGCTGGTGCCTCTGCGATTGGGGTTGGGACGGCTAACTTCACAGATCCTTATGCATGTCCAACGATTATCCAAGACTTACCAAAGGCCATGGATCAATATGGTATTGACACCTTGGAGAATTTCCGAAAACATGTTCGAGAAAATCTATTATAAGGATTATCATGAAAATAAAAAATGCCTGCTGGCTACAACCCCAACAGGCTACTGAGTAAGCTACAACTGAAACAACCCTTACTCAGCATAGCAAAGATTTTACAGGAAAATCGTTTATTCGTCAAGATTTTAATACGTTTATGTATATTTCCTAGTCGAAAGATGGAAAAGACAGATTGAATCCGAACGATTTATGATTATTCCTTGACTTTTCTTTCATATCGTACTACAATGTAGAAAAACCTTTAAAGCAGTCCAGAGAGGCTCCTAAGGTCTAGACGGTGAATCAGGGTAGATACTACCTAATTTTCGTGTAACCTTGCCTCGGGCAAGGTTTTTTTGTGGAAAAAATGTCACCCATTAAAAGGAGAAACCCATGCGTGAAGAACGTCCCATCATCGCCCTTGACTTTCCAGCTTTTGAAGATGTCAAAAACTTTCTAGAACATTTCCCAGAAGATGAAAAACTTTTTGTAAAAATCGGAATGGAATTTTTCTATGCAGTTGGACCAGAAATTGTCCACTATTTGAAAGGTCGTGGTCACAGTATTTTCTTGGATCTAAAATTGCACGACATCCCAAATACGGTTAAGTCAGCCATGTCTGTCCTTGGCACCTTTGGTGTGGATATGGTGACAGTTCATGCGGCCGGTGGTGTAGAGATGATGCGCGAAGCTAAAAAAGCACTTGGACCAGGTGCCAAATTGGTGGCTGTGACTCAGTTGACGTCTACCAGTGAAGAAGACATGCGGGATTGCCAAAACATCCAAACCACTGTCCAAGAATCAGTAGTTAATTATGCCCGAAAAGCACAAGAAGCTGGTTTGGATGGAGTCGTTTGTTCAGCCCATGAAGTTGATTTGATCAAGAAGGCTACATCAGAAGAGTTTGTCTGTGTAACTCCAGGGATCCGTCCAGCAGGAGCAGAAATTGGTGACCAAAAACGTGTCATGACCCCACAAGAAGCCCATGCCATTGGTTCAGACTACATTGTCGTTGGACGTCAGATCATCCAAGCAGAAAACCCATG
>CADFQU010000060.1 GCA_902836505.1 Streptococcaceae bacterium | reverse complement strand
CCTCGAACGCTTGGATGACCTGCTTCAAAGTAAGACAGAGGCGTCTCAGCGTGGGCAAGACAAGCAGGCAGAAAATGAACTAGCTGATTTGGTCAAAACCTTTGAGCAGGAGTTAGGCCGATTGTTGACTCCATTTGAAATCGAAGATTTGACACAGACAGTCAAACAGGACCAAACGGATCCAGACATTGTGAAGGCTGCCTTGAGAGAAGCTGTCTTTAATGGCAAGCCTCACTGGAAGTATATTCAGGCCATCCTGCGCAATTGGCGACGAGAAGGCATTACCAGCTTGACGCAATTAAAAATCAAACAGCAAGAACGGGAAGCTCTTCAGCCTGAAAATGTCACTGTTTCAGATGATTTCTTACAGGCCATGGATTTATGGAAAGATTAAAAGAGAGTGGGACAGAAATCGGTAATTCGTTAGAATTCGATTTCGTTGTCCCACCTCCGCACAGTTGAGTAGGGCTGTAAAAGCTGATGAAATCAGCGTAGTAGAGCCCACTCAACCACTGCGTCTTGCTCGACAATCCAAAGACAATTGAAAGGCTAGGACTTTTGTCCCAGCCTCTTTTTATGTTGACGAAGTATTTATTGCATTTAATCATTTAAGAGATTCTGCAATAATGATTGAGGACTGTTAAAGTCGTACAAAGAAGACTTGGAACTTCTACGAAGTTCGCTGACGTCCGCACTCACCTAATGAAAGTTCTAAGAAGTCCCTGCCTTTAATCTTAAACTAGCACTCATAAAGTGCTAGTTTTTTCGTTTATAAATAGTCCGCGTAAGCTTTTTCTAGTTTGGTGAGGAGCTCTTGTTTTTCCTCGTCGCTAGCGAAGGAAGCCTGGATGGCATCGACATTATGTTGGTAAAAGTCAGCTGACGTCGTTTGGAAGTGCTGGTGGTAGAGGGCGTATTCCTTGGTCAAATCTGTATCAGAAACGGTTCGGTTATCGGTGTTGATACTGATATGAGCTTGTGCTTCCTTCATCTTGAGGTAAGGGAAGTCCTCCACAGTGGCAGCTGCCTTGGTTTGAAGGTTACTGGTCAAGCAGAGTTCACCGGTGATCTCGTTTTTCACAAAATCTTTTAGAAGTTCTGGTTCATAGGCGAGCAAGGTCACATGGCCATTTCGTTTGATGCCATAGGCCATAGATTGAGCGACATTGGCTGGACAGTGGCATTCACCTGCATGAAGGGTCATGGGACGGTTGTAGCTCTTGACCTGTTGGATGAGGGCGTCAATGGCTTGTGGTGGATAGTTGTGCTCATCGCCAGCGAAGTCAAAACCAACAAAATGTTGATCAGTGACCTGGTTGGCTTCTGCCAGGATGCGAGATGTGAGTTCTTGATCGGACTGGCGCATGCCACAGACCAGGGCTTTTGCAACAATGCCAAGTTCATCTTGGGCTTGGCGCAATCCTTCACAGACAGCATCGATAGTTTCTGGGACGGTAAGCCCTTGGTCCATGGACAATTCTGGAGCAAAACGAACCTCGATATAGAGGACATTCTCCAGAGCAGCTTGCTTCGCGACATCGTAAGCAGCAAGAGTCAAGGCTTCCTTGGTTTGAAGGAGAGGGCGGATGTAGTCAAAGGCCTCCAAATAGTCTAAGAGATTCTCACAGTGGGCAGGTGCAGTGACATGGTGTTTGAGCTCTTCATCGCTAGTAGGAAGGTCAATATTGGCCATGGCTGCCAATTGGCGAATAGTCGGAAGTGACAAGGAACCGTCTAAGTGGCAGTGCAATTCTGTCTTTGCCAAACTATGAAAGTCAATCGTAGACATATTTTTTCTCCTTAAAATGTATTTTTTCTATACTATCATTTTGCCAAGAAAAGTCAAGTAAAGCTAGCGTAGCAGATTTTTGAAAGTAGCGTATGGATTTGATATGCTAGTAGTAACTCAGAAAAAGGAGAACAGAGATGTCAGACTATCAATTACCAGAAGTATGGGAAGCACCGAGTCAAATGGGTGGAGCTTGGGGTGGCTTGAACCAACCAACAGCAGGTGCCCGTTTTGAACAAAGCCTTCCAAAAGGTGACCAGCCTTTCCAACTCTATACCCTTCCAACACCCAATGGAATCAAAGTGACCATTATGCTGGAAGAACTAAAAGAGTTGGGAGTGGATGCAGGCTATGACGCTTATCGCATCAAGATTGGTGATGGCGATCAATTTGGCAGTGACTTTGTAGCCATTAATCCCAATTCAAAAATTCCAGCCATGTTGGATCAATCAGGAGAACCAGCCATTCGGGTCTTTGAATCAGCCAATATTCTCTTGTATCTAGCAGAGAAATTTGGTCAATTGATTCCGACAGATCCTGCTAAACGGACTGAAGTGCTCAACTGGCTCTTCTGGCAGACAGGGGCTGCGCCATTTTTAGGAGGGGGCTTCGGCCATTTCTTCCACTATGCACCTGAAAAAATCGAGTATGCCATCAACCGCTTTGCCATGGAAGCCAAACGCCAATTGGACCTACTGGACAAGGAACTCACAACCAAACCTTATATCGCAGGAGATGACTATACCATTGCAGATATCGCCATCTGGTCTTGGTATGGTCGTCTAGCCCAAGACAAGGTCTGGGACCGAGCAGGAATTTTCTTAGATGTGAAGGAATACAAGCATTTGCAAGCTTGGACAGAGAAAATTGCCAATCGCCCCGCTGTGCAACGAGGCTTGGAAGTGGAGTATAAAGAAATTGATGCATAAGGAAAGGCGCCGTCGCGCCTTTTTTTAATGGTGCAAACATGGTATACTAAAGGGTGGAATAAAAGTTTAGAAAGTAGCACATGGAATTTACAAAATTATCAAATCGCTTGGACTTGGTGGCTAGCTTTGTCCCAGCTGGAGCGCGTCTGCTAGATGTGGGAAGTGACCATGCTTATCTCCCAATCGCCCTTTTACAAGAAGGGAAAATTGAGGTTGCCATTGCTGGTGAGGTAGTGGAGGGACCTTATCAATCCGCTTTTCAAAACGTCGCTGATAATGGCTTAGAAGACAAGATTGAGGTACGCCTGGCCAATGGCTTGGCTGCTTTTGAACTGTCCGATGATATTTCTTGCATCACCATCGCAGGAATGGGCGGGCGCTTGATTGCAGATATCCTAGCAGCAGGTCTTGAGAAATTAGCCGGTGTCTCCCGCTTGGTCTTTCAACCCAATAATCGGGAAGATGAACTGCGGGCTTGGTTAGTAGATCATAATTTTCGCCTTGTTGATGAAGCCATCTTGGAAGAAAATGAGAAGTTTTATGAGATCCTCGTGGTCGAACATGGTTCCCAAGAGTTGACAGCCAAGGAACTGCGTTTTGGTCCCTATTTGATGCGGGAACAAGTTCCAGCCTTTGTCCAAAAGTGGTCCAAGGAAGTTGAGAAATTAGCCTTTGCCTTGGAGCAGGTTCCTGTTGAGAATCAATCCGCCAGAGCATCGTTAGAAGAGCGCATCGCACAAATCAAGGAGGTTCTACATGCTAGCAAGTGAAGTCATCAAACGCTATGAAGCCTACTGTCCTCAAGAACTTTCCATGGAGGGAGATGTCTGTGGGCTACAGGTCGGCACCCTGCAAAAAGACATCAAGAAGGTCATGGTAGCCTTAGATATCCGGGAGCAGACGGTGGCGGAGGCCATCACCCATGGGGTGGACTTGATCATCGTCAAGCATGCGCCAATTTTCCGTCCTATTAAGGATTTGGTAGCTGATCGGGCTCAAAATCAGATCTATATTGACTTGATCAAGCATGATATTGCGGTCTACGTCAGCCATACCAATATTGATATTGTCCCTGATGGACTGAACGATTGGTTCTGCCAGCTTTTAGAAATTGAAAATACAGAGCCCCTCAGCATGACAGGAGAAGGTTTAGGAATCGGCCGCATCGGTCAGGTGCGCCCTCAAACCTTTGGACAGTTGGCTGAAAAGGTAAAAGAAACCTTTGGCTTAGATGCTTTGCGCTTGGTTGGTTATGACCAGGCGGATCTGGATCGGGTCATTGAGCGCGTCGCTATCTGTGGTGGAAGCGGTCAGTCCTTTTACAAAGATGCTCTTGCTAAGGGAGCAGAGGTCTATATCACAGGAGATATCTACTACCACACGGCTCAGGACATGCTAAGTGACGGGCTCCTAGCCTTGGATCCAGGTCACCATATCGAAGTTCTCTTTGTGTCAAAACTAGTAGAAAAACTCAATCAGTGGAAGTCTGAAGAAGATTGGGGGATCGAAGTGCTGGTTAGTCAAGCTAGCACCAATCCTTTTTACCACATCTAAGAGGTGATTATGAAAGTTGCGATTATTGGTGCAGGGATCGTGGGATCCACTGCAGCCTATTATTTATCCAAAGAAGCACAAGTGGATGTAACCGTCTATGACCATGGTGTGGGCCAAGCGACTAAAGCTGCGGCCGGTATCATTAGCCCTTGGTTTTCCAAACGACGGAACAAGGCCTGGTATCGCCTCGCTCGCTTAGGAGCTGACTTCTACCAAGAATTGGTAGGGGACCTGGCCAAGGATGGAATTGAAACAGACTTTTACCAGCAGACCGGGGTCTATCTTCTTAAGAAAAAAAAGGAGAAATTAGATGAACTTTATCAGTTGGCACTAGGCCGTCGGGAAGAATCACCCCTGATTGGGGAATTGGCGATCTTGACCAAAGAAGAAGTGACCCAACAATTCCCAGGTCTGCAAGGCTTTGACCAGCTCCTTTATGCCTCAGGTGGAGCCCATGTAGAAGGAGCCCTTCTGACGGCAACCCTTCTTGAAGCCAGTGGTGCAAGGGTGATCAAGGAAAAGGTTGCTCTCTCGGTCTCAGATAATGGCTATCAGATAGCTGGAGAGAATTATGACCAAGTCATCCTAGCAACGGGAGCCTGGTTGGGGCAAATCCTAGAGCCACTTGGCTACCAAGTTGATGTCCGCCCGCAAAAAGGACAGTTGCGGGATTATCAGTTAGACTTAGATACGGATAATTATCCTGTGGTTATGCCAGAAGGAGAACTGGATATCATTCCCTTCCAGAAAGGCAAGATCAGTATGGGGGCTACTCATGAGAATGAGATGGGCTTTGACCTGACGGTGGATCAAGCTTTGCTGAACCAGATGGAAGATGAAGCCTTGACTTATTATCCAGACTTGGCTCAAGCGGAAGTCGTCGGGGAGCGCGTGGGTACTCGGGCCTATACTAGTGACTTCTCGCCCTTTTGGGGAGCCCTTCCCGATCAAGCAGGCCTTTATGTGTCGAGTGGTCTGGGATCATCTGGTCTTACAACCGGTCCCCTCATTGGTTGGCATCTAGCGCAACTAGTGGTAGGAGGAAACTTGCGTTTAGATCCAGTGGATTATCCAGTTGTACAATATGTGAAGAAGAGCGTAGGGCAGAAATCGGTAATTCGTTAGAATTCGATTTCGTCGTCCTACCTCCGCACAGTTGAGTAGGGCTGTAGAAGCTGATGAAATCAGCGTAGTAGAGTCCACTCAACCACTGCGTCTTGCTCGACAATTCAAAGACAATTGAGAGGCTAGGACTTTTGTCCTAGCCTCTTTTTTTGAAATAGCTTCCTTAATTCAGATAAAAATAGTAGAATAGAACAAGTTAATCAACAAGAAAATGGGAGTTGTTATGTATTGGTTTCAATCACAATCCGTGGTCTTGCAGGCCTTTATCGCAGGATTGTTTACATGGTGCTGTACCATTGTCGGGTCCGCCATCGTCTTTTTCTTCAAGCATATTAGTCGAAAATTACTGGACATCATGATGGGCTTTGCGGCGGGCGTTATGATTGCGGCTTCATTTTGGTCGCTTTTGCAACCGTCTATTGAGTACGCAGAGGCTAGCTACGGAAGTTTGGCTTGGTTTCCGGCTGCTATCGGGTTCCTAGCAGGAGGGTTTTTTCTCCGCTTGATCGACGCTGTTGTCCCTCACCTTCATATGAGTAAGGAGATTGAGGAGGCAGAGAGCATCCATACGCCACGGGAGAAGAAGTTGTCTAAAACGACCCTTCTTTTCTTAGCCATCACCATCCACAATTTCCCAGAGGGATTGGCTGTCGGAGTGGCCTTTGGGGCTATGGCTAGCAATCCAAGTCCAGAAGCCTTTATCGGGGCGGTTGGTCTGGCTATTG
>CADFQU010000059.1 GCA_902836505.1 Streptococcaceae bacterium | reverse complement strand
CCCTCGCGGGCGCCTGGGGACCTAAGATATAGGATAGGAAAATCAAAAATCCCTTCCGCAGATTCTTCCTATAAACGAAACACAAACGAATCAGTGTGTAGACTAAGGCTCCTATTATCAAGGGAAAGCCAAATAAAAACATGATAAAGGTCGCCCCTAAAGCAGCGGATTCTGAGCCTTCTAAATTAAAAATAAGCATCAAGATCATGAACAAAGTAAACACGATCGGTGCATAGAGTCCTAGTAATCTTTTTTTTCGATGATTCATAAAGAAAGCAAAAATAGCTGAGGGCGATGAGACTAAGAGAATAAAACCTAAGTAAAGCCATATAATCGAATGTCCTGAACTATCCATCACTCACACTCCTTAAAACGCTGTCGTTTCTTCCAAGGTAAACTTAACATTGTCTTCAATCCATTGGCGACGTGGTGCCGCCTTATCGCCCATTAGGACTGAGACGCGACGTTCTGCACGCGCCAAGTCGTCAATGGTGACACGAATCAAGGTGCGGGTTTCTGGGTTCATGGTGGTTTCCCAAAGTTGGTCCGCATTCATTTCCCCCAACCCTTTGTAACGTTGGAGGGTTGCCCCACGGCCAAAGGTCCGGCGTAGGTCTTCTAATTCACTGTCTGTCCAGGCATAAGCCACTTCTTCTTTCTTCCCTTTGCCTTTAGACATCTTGTAAAGAGGAGGCATGGCAATATAGACCCGTCCTGCTTCAACTAAAGGACGCATATAGCGGTAGAAGAAAGTTAGGAGCAAGGTCTGAATGTGTGCCCCATCCGTGTCCGCATCGGTCATGATGATGATCTTGTCATAGTTGGCATCTTCAATCGTAAAGTCAGCCCCAACTCCAGCACCGATGGTATAGATCATGGTGTTGATTTCCTCGTTTTTGAGGATATCGCTCATGTTGGCCTTCTCAGTATTGAGAACCTTCCCTCGAAGTGGGAGGATAGCCTGGAACTTGCGATCTCGACCTTGCTTGGCCGATCCACCGGCTGAGTCTCCTTCGACTAGATAGAGTTCATTCTTGGCAGCATTCTTGGACTGGGCTGGGGTCAATTTACCAGATAAGAGTCCCTTGTCCTTTTTGTTTTTCTTGCCATTTCGACTCTCATCACGCGCTTTTCGAGCTGCTTCACGCGCATCTCGGGCCTTGATAGCCTTGCGAATGAGATTAGAAGCTAATTCTCCATTTTCCATGAGGGAGAAAGTCAATTTATCAGAAACAATGCTATCAACGACTGGACGAGCCAAGGGACTTCCTAATTTGTCTTTGGTTTGCCCTTCAAATTGCAAATGGGCTTCTGGGACCAAGATTGAAAGAACAGCAGACAAACCTTCCCGGTAGTCTGATCCTTCCAGATTTTTGTCTTTTTCCTTGAGAAGTCCTGTCTTTCTCGCATAGTCGTTCATGGCCTTGGTAATGG
Organism: Streptococcaceae bacterium; assembly: GCA_902836505.1. Lineage (GTDB taxonomy): Bacteria > Bacillota > Bacilli > Lactobacillales > Streptococcaceae > Streptococcus. Next base: position 4,728 of record CADFQU010000059.1, on the reverse strand, counting down.
CTGTCTTCAGACCGGTTTCGTGGGTTCCCCCATCTTTGGTGCGGACATTATTGACGAAGGACAAGATATTATCTGAGTAACCATCATTGTACTGGAGAGCAACTTCTACTTGGAAGCCTTCTGATTCTCCATTAAACTAGAGCACTGGCGTCACGGTTTCCTTTTCTTCATTTAATTACTCTACGAAATCCTGAACCCCATTTTCGTAATGGAAGGCCACATAGTTGTCTTCTTCCTTACGGAGATCTGTCAGCGTCAGCGTTACGTCTTTGAGCAAGAAGGCTGATTCTTTGATCCGCTCAGCAATGGTATTAAACTTGAAATCCGTCGTTGAAAAGATGGTTGGATCCGGCATAAAGGTAACCTTAGTTCCTGTCTTCGACTTAGGAGCCGTACCAATCTTTTCAAGAGTGGTGACAGGTTTCCCACCATCTTCAAAGCGTTGCTTGTAGACCGCTCCATCACGGGTAATCTCTACCTCAAGCCAGCTAGAGAGGGCGTTCACGACGGAAGATCCCACCCCGTGGAGACCACCAGAAGTCTTATAGCCCCCTTGACCAAACTTTCCTCCAGCATGGAGGACGGTAAAGATGACCTCAACGGTTGGTTTGCCCATAGCATGCATTCCTGTCGGCATCCCCCGACCTTGGTCTGCTACAGATAGAGACCCGTCTTTGTTGATGGTAACATCAATTTGAGAACCAAAACCAGATAGGGCTTCATCGACCGCATTGTCGACAATTTCCCAGACCAAATGGTGGAGACCATTTCCATCTGTCGATCCAATATACATCCCTGGACGTTTACGGACCGCATCCAACCCTTCTAGTACCTGAATGGCATCGTCATTGTAATTATTAATGTTGATTTCCTTTTTAGACACAAGGAACCTCCTGTTTGTTCATCTTTTCTATATTACAGTTTTTTAGGAAATTTTGCAAAATTTTTCTTTCTTCTTCTCCTTTAACTAGGCTATTTAAGTACGATTGGTTCAAACCGACTATCCGATGTGACACTTCAGCTAGAAATTTTCTTTTTCATTCAAAGCATTTTTGATATAATGAGACTATGATGAAAACAATTCTTTTACTCGTATTAGCATACCTATTAGGCTCTATCCCTTCTGGTTTGTGGATAGGAAAAGCCTTCTTTAACATCAATCTACGGGAACACGGTTCTGGAAACACAGGGACCACCAATACCTTCCGTATCTTAGGAACGAAGGCAGGTCTGGTCGTCTTTGCGGTTGACTTCCTCAAGGGAACCTTGGCTGTTTTATTGCCGACCATTTTTGGAATTACTGGAATTTCTCCCATGGTCTTTGGTCTACTAGCAGTTCTTGGGCACACCTTCCCAATTTTTGCGGGCTTTAAAGGAGGCAAGGCAGTAGCAACCAGTGCAGGCGTCCTCATCGGCTTCTCCCCTATCTTTCTAGTTATCTTAGCTATTTATTTCTTTAGCAGCCTCTATTTGACCAGTATGATTTCCTTTTCAAGTGTGACGGTCGCTATTCTGGCTAGTATCGGAGTCCTGATCCTGCCTCTGACTGGTTGGATCCTCCCAAGCTACGATATCATCTTTACCATTATCGTCCTCGCACTGGCGACCTTGATTATCATCCGTCACAAGGACAATATCAAGCGTATCCTGAACAAGAATGAAAATATCATCTCCTGGGGGAAAAATATCACTCATCAAAAACCAAAAAACTAGAGCTAGAGCTCTAGTTTTTTTATGATTTTTATCACTTTATAAGCACTCCTCCTATAAACGCAATTTTTCTTTAAAAATGTTCATGAAGATTTTTTCATTCGTTTTTTCTAATTGAAGATATGGAGAAATTAGTTTATAATACCTTGAATACAAAATAAGTAAAGGATGTTTATGAAATTCTATTCTTACGACTATGTACTTAGTCAAATTAGCCAGCAAAATTGGGTCATCGTTATTATGTCCATTCTCTTAGTCATAGTAACGGCTTTATTCGCCTTTAAGGCTTATAAGGATAAACGCGGAAGTAAGTTCCGTGAATTATCTATCATTTCTGTATTAATCTTAGTAGCCTTTGTATTGATTAGTATTTCAAACTTCCAAAACAAGCAGTCTAATGACAATCAGTTCCGTACGTCCTTGCACTTTATCGAGGTTGTCTCAAAGGAATTGGGTGTTGATAAAAAAGACGTCTATGTTAATACTTCAGCTACAACCGATGGAGCTATCATTAAAGTTGGTGACCAATTCTACCGTGCCATCAGTGGAACGGAACCAGATAGCTATTTACTTGAAAGAATGGACTTATATAAATCAGACGTTGAACTCGTGGAGGTTGAAAAATGATAAGCTTTTTTGCTACAATTGCGATTAAATTGGCCTTGGGGCTTCTGTCTCTTGTTTTTGTTATCAATGTAACAGGTAAAGGAAATCTAGCACCAAGTTCTGCAGTAGACCAAATACAGAACTTTGTGCTTGGGGGTATTATTGGTGGGGTTATCTACAATAGTTCTATTCCCATTCTTCAATATGTCATCATCCTCATCATCTGGACAATTTTGATCCTGTCACTCAAATGGTTTAATACAAATGTTTCCTTCATCAAACATCTGATTGATGGAAAACCAACCATTATCATTAAAAACGGAAAATTAGATCCAGAAGCCTGTCGCTCAAAAGGCCTTTCTGCTTCTGATGTCGCTCTTAAATTGCGCTCTCAAGGAGTCTTCCAACTGAAAGAAGTCAAAAGAGCCGTCATCGAGCAAAATGGCCAACTCATTATTGTGCGAATGGGAGATGAAAATCCCAAATACCCAATCATTACAGATGGTGTGGTTCAAGTAGAGATCTTAGAGACCATAGGTAAAACTGAAGAATGGCTTATGTCCGAGCTGAATAAAAAAGGATTTGAAAATGTTGATGACATCTTTATCGCTGAATATGATAAGGGTGAGCTTAATGTTGTGACTTATTAAGGTTTGAAATCAGCTATTCGAAAAAAATAGACAAGAAAAAGGTCGTTACAAACTGTAACGACCTTTTTCTATCTTTTAATAGTACTCCCCTTGGCGGTAGTTCCAAGAGTTGAAATGATCGGACAAGTGCATCATGATCTTATCGATATCTAATCCTTTACGGATCACGACTGGACAAGTATTGACAGAACGACTTCCTGCTCCTTGTTCTGGGATGAGTTTTCCTTCCGCATCCACCATAGAAACCATCACTCCTTGTTCATAGCGCGTTTCAATTGTCTTGTCTGGTTGGATGGAAGCCACATAATCGTCGGCTTCGATGACCAAATCCACAGCACCTTCGATTCGCTCACCAATTCCTTGGACCTTCCCACGATTTCCTTTACCGGATGGGTTAGCTGAAGAGGCGTAAACCATCTTGCCTTCTTTTTCCCACATTTCTTTGGCGATTTGCTCACCAGCTTTACCGAATTTGATGACAAAACAGCTGGTTCCACGAACGTCTGTCATGAGTTCTTCACGTCCATCGCCGAAGGCTTGTAACTTAGCATAGGCATCTTCACGCCAAGGAAGGATACAACCAAGCAAGATATCTTCATCCCAATGTTTTTGGTAGAAGGCTTCGATTTCAGGATTCAATTGTGCAAGGGCACGAAGTTCATCCATGCTTCCACAAAGAACGACACCTGGTTTGTTACGATTGCGTTCTTTAGCTTCGAATTTCCGTTCCAAGCCAGCCTTGTCACTGGTCATGATGATGTAGCCGACTTTTGTAGGGCAGACGATACAGCCACCCTCACCTTTCAAAATCTCAAATCCTTCTTGTGAAAGTTGTCCGTCCCATTGAATGTGGTTTGTCATAAATTACGTCCTCTTCTATTCTTTTTTTCTATTCTATCAAAAATCCCAAAAAGCTTCAATATATTTTCTGAAAATTCTTAATTAACTATACAATTTTATTGCCAATAGGCGGGCCGATTCTTCTCATAAGCAGCAATCAAGTCCTCGTATTGGAGAGTAATCCCGATGTCATCTAGACCATTGAGTAATTTGTGCTTCCAATCCCCATCAATCTCAAAGCTGAATTCTCCAACTGGCGAAATGATCTTCTGCTCTTCCAAATCCACCGTTACCTCATCTGTCGGATTCAAGCTGGCCAGTTTTTGACGAACCTCTAGCGGTTGAACAATCGGGAGCATCCCATTATTGAGTTCATTATTATAATGGATATCTCCGAAAGACCCAGCGATAACGACTTTAAAGCCATAATCAGCCAAGGCCCAGGCTGCATGTTCCCGCGAGGAACCTGCCCCAAAATTGTCACCAGTGATCAAAATGGTTGCCTTACGGTATTCCGGCTTATTAAAGATAAATGTTGGATCCTCGGTGTACTGATCGTCCAAATAGCGCCAAGCATACATGAGGTATTTGCCAAAGCCTTTTTTATCAATCAGCTTTAAGAATTGCTTGGGGAGGATTTGGTCGGTATCGATATTATCGTTCATCAGGGGAACGGTTGTCCCCGTATAAATGGTGAATTTCTCCATGCTTCCTCCTTTATTGAACTTCAGGCATTTGACGCACATCGACAAATCGTCCGGCTATTGCTGCTGCAGCGGCCATAGCAGGACTACAGAGATGGGTCTTGGCCCCAAAACCTTGGCGGTCTTCAAAATTTCGATTGCTGGTAGAGGCACAGTGGACCCCCCCAAACGAGCTACCAATACCTTTTCGTTACCTGAAATAACGTTATCTAAGTAAT
>CADFQU010000058.1 GCA_902836505.1 Streptococcaceae bacterium | reverse complement strand
AACGACGATGTAGCTCTTAACGAGTTCGACCGTCTTTCAAAAATCAACGGTGACATTCTTCGTCACATGATCGTAAAAGTTGACGCTTAAGCCCTAACGAATAAAGAAGGTGACTAATGATTAACAATGTTGTACTTGTAGGTCGTATGACTCGAGATGCTGAACTTCGTTATACCCCTCAAAATCAGGCTGTTGCGACATTCTCACTTGCGGTTAACCGTAATTTTAAAAACCAAAATGGTGAACGAGATGCGGACTTTATCAACTGTGTGATTTGGCGTCAACAAGCTGAAAATTTAGCAAATTGGGCTAAAAAGGGTGCCTTAGTTGGGATTACAGGTCGTATCCAGACTCGTAATTATGAGAATCAGCAAGGTCAACGTGTTTATGTCACTGAAGTCGTAGCGGACAGCTTCCAATTATTGGAAAGCCGCGCGAATCGTGAAGGACAAGCTGGTGGAGGCTATGCTTCTGCTGGAGGATTTGCAGGAAATGCAGCTCCAAGCTTTGGAGGATCTGAACCATCTAATGCAACACCAAACTTTGGACGTGATGACAATCCATTCGGAGCTAATCCAATGGACATCTCGGATGACGATCTACCATTCTAAGAATGGGTTTAACGAATTAAAACTATAAAGGAGAAATAAACATGGCTCAACAACGTCGTGGCGGATTCAAACGCCGTAAAAAAGTTGATTACATCGCAGCTAACAAAATCGAATATGTTGATTACAAAGATACTGAGCTTCTTAGCCGTTTCGTTTCAGAACGTGGGAAAATCCTTCCTCGTCGTGTAACTGGAACTTCAGCGAAGAACCAACGTAAAGTAACAACAGCTATCAAACGCGCTCGCGTAATGGCTTTGATGCCTTTCGTAAACGAAGATTAAAGAAAAGACCCTTACGGGTCTTTTTTTCAGGTCCGGGTGACCTCTTTGACCTTTCCCAAGCTCTAATCATGCTATAATGAGGGGAGAAATGTATCAAGGAGCACAACATGAAGGAAAGTACGATCATCAGAAGGATGATGAAATCTGATATTGAAGAAATCTCTCAAGCCTTTATTCATCAAGGGTGGCCGGGTAGAGAGGATACCTTGACCAGCTATTTGCAGGATCAGGAGAATGGAGAGAGGGATGTATTAGTAGCTGACTTTGATGGAAGTGTGGCAGGTTATATCACTATATTGCCTGATGCCAAGCACGGTCCTTTCGTGGGAGTCTATCCTGAACTAACTGATTTTAATGTTTTTGAGCCATTTAGAAATCGAGGAATTGGGAATCAACTCCTAGAGGAGGCGGAAAAAAGAGTCGGGCTACTGTCAGAGATTGTTACTTTAGGGGTTGGTTTACACTCGGGTTATGGCCCGGCTCAAAGGCTTTATGTTAAACGGGGGTATATCCCAGATGGATCTGGAATTTGGTTTAGGGATCAGCCCTTGGCCCCTTACAGTCCATGTGAGAACAATGATGACTTAGTTCTCTATTTTTCAAAAAGGTTGAACAAGGAAATATAGTAAATCAAAAAACGGATGAAATTTTCATCCGTTTATTTTTAGCGTCGTTGAGGTGCTGTATTGGCGCTCTTGATATTGTATTTTTTCTTCAAGTAGTAGCGGAGAAGAAGAGCCCCACCACCGAGTAAGAGCATGAACCAGTTTGGTACACGCGGGTTGAGGAATTGTGGGAGCAGAGCAGTGACCATGAGAATCACCACCCAAAGAATCATCGCCAACATTAAGATAGGGAGTGACTTGGTTAGAGCCGGACGTTTCATGCCACGTTTTGAAACATCGTAGTACTGATAGAAGTAGTAATACATCAAATAGAGCACAACCCCACCAGCCAAGCTACCAAGAGTCAAGGTGAGGAGTCCATAAGTGGTTCCCTGAGGTGCAAATAAGTTCATGAAGGCTGAAATCGCAGCAAAGAGACCGAATACGAGAAGGAAGGAATCCGTAATCATGAGAAGAGGAGTATCATTTTCTTTTGGATGCTCTTTTTCATATCGTTCCTGATTGCTAAATGCATTGGCCCAAGCAGTCGGCGCTCCAAAGAGAGTTCGCGCCGTTACTCCTTTTGGTTGGTTTTCAAAGATAGCTGGAAGAATCTCTTCAATTAGGCTGGTAGCCTCTTCTTCCGTTTTGCCATTTTCAATCAATTGGTGTTTAGCGATACGAACGAATTCTTGGTTTTTCTTACTTAATTGGGTCAAATCAAATTGAGACATACATACTCCTTAGTGTTATTTGTAGGTGTTAGAACCATTTTTTATGGATGAGGTAGACGACGAGGGAGCCGGTCATGGCGAAGGCGATAAAGATAATGAGCCAAAAGGCATTGGGTTCGCCGTTGAGGGGGAGATCATTGTTCTTGAAGTTCATCCCGTAGGCCGAGAAAATCATGGTTGGAATGGACATGACGATGGTCACCATGGCCAAGGTCTTCATGATATTATTCTGGTTGTTGGAGATGATCGATGCGAAGGTATCAGTCATGGAGTGGAGGATGTTTCCATAAATATCCGCCATCTCGATGGCCTGTTGGGTCTCGATCAAGGTATCTTCCAACAGATCCTCGTCTTCCAGGTATTTCTTGATGTTACTAGTGGCACTGGTCAATTTCTTGATCACGCGCTCATTGGTTTTCAAAGAGGCCTTGAAGTAGACAATGGTCTTTTCCAACTCCATCAGCTCAATCAGCTCTTCATTACGCGTCGATTTGTGCAATTGGCTTTCAATCTGCTCGCTTTTACGATCCAAGGTACGAAGCGCGGTCAAGTAGAGCTCGGCATTTCGATAAAGGATCTGAAAGATAAAGCGAGACCGCATGAAGGTATAGAAATTCCGCAAGCGACGATTGATAAAGGTGTCTAGGAGAGGCAACTCTTCCAAGCAAGTAGTGATGATGGCCTCTTCTGTTAGGATGATTCCCAAAGGGATGGTGACATAGTAGGTCTGGTTGTTCCGCTCTTCCTTGATGGGAACGTCCACGATGATCAAGGTATACTCATCTTCGATGGTCATACGGGACATTTCTTCCGCATCGAGTGGTGCCCGTAAGTCGGCAATATCAATATTAAAAGCAGATGCGATTTCCATCGATTCACTTTGGGAAGGGTTGACAAGGTTGATCCAGCTACCGGGTTCCAGTGTCTCTATTTCTTTAAATTCAGTTGTGGTTGATAAAAAGACCTGTTTCATGGTGCCTCCCCTTGTTTTTTTACACCTTAACATTATAACAGAAAAAGCACGCTTTTGGATAAAAGAATACTGAAAAATTTGATATAATGAAGGATAAATAAATTGATGAAAAGTGGAAGAAATGCTCGATAAAATTGTCATTCATGGAGCGCGTGCTCATAATTTAAAAAATATTGATGTCGAAATCCCTCGAGATAAGCTAGTGGTGGTCACTGGTCTATCAGGTTCTGGGAAATCGAGCTTAGCCTTTGATACTCTCTATGCAGAAGGACAAAGACGTTATGTAGAGAGTCTATCAGCCTATGCTCGTCAGTTTTTAGGAAACATGGAAAAACCCGATGTGGACTCGATTGATGGCCTAAGTCCCGCCATCTCTATTGACCAAAAAACAACCAGCAAAAACCCTCGGTCAACGGTTGGAACGACAACTGAAATCAACGATTACTTACGTCTTTTATATGCTCGTGTGGGGACTCCCTACTGTATCAATGGACATGGAGCAATTACGGCTTCTTCGGTCGAGCAGATTGTTGACCAAGTTTTGGAATTGCCAGAGCGTCAACGTCTGCAAATCTTAGCGCCCATTGTTCGCAAGAAAAAAGGCCAGCATAAGAATATCATCGAAAAGATTCAAAAAGACGGCTATGTCCGGGTGCGTGTGGATGGTGAGATCTATGATGTGACAGAGGTCCCAGAGTTATCAAAAAGCCAGCAACACACCATTGAGGTTGTCGTGGACCGAATTGTCATCAAAGACGGCATTCGTTCTCGTCTCTTTGACTCTGTAGAAGCAGCTCTCCGGATAGCAGATGGCTACGTGGTCATTGATACTATGGACGACAATGAACTGCTCTTTTCAGAGCATTATGCTTGCCCGGTATGTGGCTTTACCGTCCCTGAATTGGAACCCCGCCTCTTTTCATTTAATGCCCCCTTTGGCTCTTGTCCAGATTGTGATGGACTAGGGATCAAGCTAGAAGTGGACTTGGATTTGGTTGTTCCAGATTCTAGCAAGACTCTCCGTGAAGGAGCGCTTGCACCATGGAACCCGATTTCCTCTAATTACTATCCTCAGATGTTGGAACAGGCTATGATCCAGTTTGGGATTGATATGGACAAGCCCTTTGAAGACTTATCTCCAGAAGACCGCCACTTAATTTTTTATGGGTCTGATGGCAAGGAGTTCCATTTCCATTATGAGAATGAATTTGGTGGGGTTCGCGATATTGACATTCCTTTTGAAGGAGTCGTCACCAACATCAATCGCCGCTACCACGAAACTTCTAGTGACTTCACCCGCAATCAGATGTTGTCCTACATGAATGAATTGACTTGTGCCACCTGCCATGGTTATCGCTTGAATGACCAGGCCTTGTCTGTCCGAGTAGGAGGAGAGAAGGGGCTACATATCGGGCAAATATCTGACTTGTCCATTGAGGACCATCTGAAGGTGATAGCTGATCTCAAATTAACCCAGAATGAAGAGACCATTGCTCGTCCGATTCTCAAAGAAGTCAAGGATCGCTTGAGCTTCTTGAACAATGTTGGCTTGAGTTATCTGACCCTTTCTCGCTCGGCCGGGACTCTATCTGGGGGAGAGAGTCAGCGGATTCGCTTGGCTACCCAGATTGGTTCCAATCTCTCGGGAGTTCTCTATATCTTGGATGAGCCTTCGATCGGTCTTCACCAGAGGGACAATGATCGCCTGATTGCTAGTCTGAAGAAGATGCGTGATTTGGGAAATACCTTGATCGTCGTTGAACACGATGAGGATACCATGAGAGAAGCTGATTATTTGATCGACGTTGGTCCAGGGGCCGGAGTCTTTGGAGGCGAGATTGTTGCGGCTGGAACGCCTAAGCAGGTAGCCCGCAATAGCAAATCCATCACTGGTCAGTATCTTTCTGGTAAACGGGCCATTCCAGTACCAACTGAACGGCGGGTAGGGAACGGACGTTTTATCGAGCTGACAGGGGCCACTGAAAATAACTTAAAAGATGTGACAGCGCGCTTCCCGCTAGGCAAGTTCATTGCTGTAACTGGCGTTTCTGGCTCAGGGAAGTCAACCTTGGTCAACAGTATTTTGAAAAAAACGCTGGCGCAAAAATTGAATCGCAATTCAGAGAAACCAGGGAAATACAAAACCATTTCAGGTGTCGAGCACATTGATCGACTGATCGATATCGACCAGAGCCCGATTGGCCGCACTCCACGCTCCAATCCGGCTACCTATACAGGTGTATTTGACGATATTCGCGATCTCTTTGCCCAGACCAATGAAGCCAAGATTAGAGGCTACAAAAAAGGCCGCTTCAGTTTCAACGTCAAAGGGGGCCGGTGTGAGGCTTGTTCGGGAGATGGTATTATCAAGATTGAGATGCATTTCCTACCGGATGTCTATGTACCGTGTGAGGTCTGCCATGGCCGACGCTACAATAGTGAAACCCTAGAAGTTCACTATAAAGAAAAGAATATCTCCCAGGTTTTGGACATGACTGTCAATGATGCAGTCGATTTCTTTAAACACATTCCAAAGATCAATCGCAAATTACAAACCATCAAGGATGTCGGCTTGGGCTATGTGACCCTGGGACAGCCGGCAACGACACTTTCCGGAGGAGAAGCCCAGCGGATGAAGTTGGCTTCCGAGCTTCATAAGCGCTCAACTGGTAAGTCCTTCTATATTTTGGATGAGCCGACAACAGGTCTTCATACAGAGGATATCTCTCGTTTGCTCAAGGTCTTGGAACGCTTTGTGGATGATGGCAATACCGTTTTGGTCATTGAGCACAACTTGGATGTGATTAAGACAGCGGACCATATCATCGACTTAGGACCAGAAGGTGGTGTCGGTGGTGGTACCATTATTGCGACAGGGACACCAGAAGAAGTAGCCAGCAACCCAGCTAGCTTTACAGGACAGTATTTGAAAGGGAAATTACAATGAACCAACGAATTACAAATCTACGAACTAAAATGAAGGCACAGGATCTAAAAGCTATCCTCATTAACAACTTGAAAAATGTATACTATTTGACAGGTTTCTGGG
>CADFQU010000057.1 GCA_902836505.1 Streptococcaceae bacterium | reverse complement strand
GACCTGCTCTGACAGATGAATCAATTCTTCCACTCGTTTTTCCTTGATTTCTTCCTCACTTGGATCAAAGACCAAGAGGGCTGTCAAGAGCATAGAAGTAAAGCTGGATGTCATGGCAAAGCCAGCATCATTGGTTTCTTTTGGTTGGAGAAGCAAGAGATTGCGCTCATCTCCGTGAGCTTGCTGAGCTAGCTTGCCTTCTTCCGCACAGGTAATAGTGATCTGATAGAGGTCATCGACCAAGTCTTGAGCCAACTCAACTGTCGCAACACTTTCAGGTGAGTTGCCACTACGTGCAAAAGAAACTAAGACAGTTGGAACTTCTTTTTTGAGATAGGTTTGTGGATACGCCACGATATCAGTCGTCGCAATGGATTGGAAATTCCAATGGCGTTCATCGTGCACTTCCTGCAAATAGGGAACCAAGGTATCCCCCACATAGGCCGAGGTCCCAGCTCCTGTCAAGATGACCTTGATGTAGCCATGACGCTTTCCAATAGTCTCCAAAAACTCTTGGATTTCTTTTGCTTTCTCTTGATAGAGACGATAGGTTTCTTTCCAAACTTCCGGTTGCTGATAAATTTCGCGTGTCGTAATTTCAGCCCCCAGTTCAAGCAGTTCATCTTTTGTATAATCTAGCATGCTTCTCCTCTTTTCTACCCGCCTTATAAGCGGTAAGAGGCCGAGACAATTGTCCCAGCCCCATTCCGAATGTTCAAGCGGTTTTCGCTATCGTATCTTACTCATCCTCGTCGTCATCAAAGTTGGATAAGAGATCATTAACCTTCACGATGCTTTCTTGTGCACGCGCTGGATAAGCTTCTTCTCCTCCGACCAGGCTGTTATTAATAAATTCAATCACCATTGGCAAGTTCATCCCTGCATAGAGGTCAATCGCACGTCCTTCAAGAATCAGGCGACTAACTGTATTACAAGGAGTGCCTCCCAAAAGATCCGCAAAGACGATGTAGTCCTCAAAGTCTGCAACACAGGCTTCAAACTTGGCTGTAAACTCCTCAGGACCTTCCTCTGGCAAGAGGGCCACGGCATGAATGTTGTCTTGTGGTCCCATAATCATTTCTGTGCTGGCTTTGAGCTCTTCACAGAAGCGACCATGACTGACCAATACTAGGTGTTTTGCCATACCTTACCCCATTATGCCATTCCAAAGAAGAAGTGGCCAAATGCTGAGAATGCGATTGCTGCAAGGATGATGAGCAAGATAGCTTTTGTAGAGTTCATACCCTTACGTCCAAGCAACCAGTAGATCACACCTGTGATGATAGCTGGTACCAAGCGTGGGAAGATCAAATTAAGCATGTCTTGGATATCGATGGCTTTTTTCCCGATGTGTGGAGCCCAAGAAACTTCAACACCAATCATGCTAGCAATCAAGGCACCAACCATGAAGATACCCAGAACGGCAGCTGCATCGATCAAAGCTGTCAAGGTACTTTGCATGTTGTTGATGAGGTTAACCCCTTCTTTATAGGCAAATTCCAATTGTTTCCAACGGAAAATGTCATAAGCAACTGCCACAGCAATCCACAAGAAGATACCGGCTGGGTTTCCTGCAACAGCCAAAGTTGCTGCGATTGAACCCATAATCGCTGGTACCAATGATCCAAAGATTGAGTCCCCAAGAGGAGCGAATGGTCCCATGAGACCTGTCTTGATACCATTGACCGCATCTTTTGATTTGACACCATCTTTTTCTTCCAAAGCAAGGTCAAAACCAGTGATAATGGTGTGGAAGAATGGTGAAGTATTGAAGAATTGCGTATGCAATTTCATCATTTCTTTCAGTTCAGGTGTGCCGTCTCCATACATTTTCCGCAATTGTGGAAGAAGCATATAAAGGTAACCAGAAGCCTGCATCCGTTCATAGTTCCAACCCAATTGGAAAGTAAACAGACTACGTTTGTTAATTTGATTAAAATCCTCTTTAGTGAGTTTGTAATTCTTAGAATTCGTCATCTTCAATTTCCCCGCTTTCTGATTCAGTTACTGGAGCAGCTACGACTGTACGTTGACTGTTTTTGAAGTGTTGTACTGCAAGGAAGATACCGATAATGGCAACCCCGATCATAGATACAGATTTGAAGTTGTTTGTGAAGGCAACCATTTGTTCTTTTGGAAGTTTTGCAAAAGCATCTGTTCCAAGCATTGCTGAAACGGCATTACCAACACTTTGAACATTGCTATAAAGCACTGTCAACATTGCTGTTAAGCCAAAGCCAAGTGCTAAGTAGTGAAGGTTACGACGAACAGGAAGATAACGAAGCAAGATCGCAAATCCAAGACCTGGAAGCATTTGACCTGCAAGTTTCAGACCATTTGCCAACCATTGTACATTAGCAAGACCTGTAACAACAGTTTCTACGAAAGCTCCACCAAAAGCAAGTGCGAAGAAAACTGGGAGAGCTCGAGAAAGAGCCCATGGAATCGCCCCAAGGAGATAGTTGCGTTCGATGCCTTTGTAATCAAAGCGTTCAATCGCAGCATCTACACGATGAGCGAAGTAAGTTGTAGTCATACGACCAAGAATATCAAAGTATGTCAACAAAGTTGCTACCGGAACAGCGATTGTAGCAATAGCAAGCTCTGGATCAATCCCTTGTGCTACTGAGAAGGCAGTCGCAAGAACGGCACCAGAAGTGGCGTCAATACGAGAAGCTCCACCGAAAGTACCAACACCGAGCACTGTCAATTGAAGAGAAGCTCCGATAACGAGACCTGTCTTTAAATCCCCCATGACAAGTCCTGTAATGAAACCAGCAAAGACTGGTGAGCCTGCTGATGAAACAATCGTCAACTCATCACAGATTTGATAAGCTGAGTACAAAGTAAGTAGTAAAATTTGCCACCATTGTATCATGACAATTTCCTCCTAAAATTTTTCTTTTTTATTTATAAACTATTTGAGCAACTTCAAGAAGTCTTCAATTGGATCATTTGGAACCATTTGAGCAGTTAGCTTAACTCCTTTTTCAGCTAGCTTGTGGAAGGCTTCCACATCAGCATCCACTACGTTGATCGAACGAGTAATCGGACGAGTCTCGTCTGATTGAGACATGTTCCCCACATTTAAAGTTTCAAGTGGCACACCTGCTTCTACCAAGCGCAAGAAGCGATCTGGCTTACGGGCTACGATGAAGAGACGTTGGCTGTCATATTTTCCAGCCAAGATATTTTCTGCAGCCTTTGCTACTGGCAAGATACTGAGCTTGACACCAGGTGGTGTCGCGAGTTTCAAGCCACTTTTTTCGATATCATTTTGAGCGACTTCATCATCGATCACCATGATACGTGAAATATTCAGTTTGGTAGTCCAAAGATTGGCTACCTGCCCGTGGATCAAACGTCCATCGATACGGCATCCTACAATAGTCATAAGTTTTCCCCCTTTACTTCTTTGAATGTAGGTTGTGAAACAAGTTTTAATGTCTCCTTCCAAGTGCCCTCTGTCTCAAAAACGAGGATCTCATTTTCCCCGTCTTTGAGAAAACCATGAGGGATGTAGAGGGAGAGTGTTGGACCGACTTCCCAGAAACGACCGATATGGTGGCCGTTTACAAGAACGATCCCTTTTCCAAATCCAGTCATATCAAGGAAGGTATCCTCAACCTGATCTAGATGAAAAGCAAATTGATAAAAAGCTGGTTGACCTTCTTGCCATTCTTTCGAAAAATCCAAGCGATCCAGCTGGCTAAAATCAAGCGCATATTGTTTCCAATCAAGCTTGAAATGTAGATCGATACAAACTCCTGTTCGAATTCCTTTTCGTTGCGTATCCGCTAAGAGTTTGTGTCCATAATTGACTCGTCCCATATTTTCGATCAAGAGTTTTAAATTTGTAATCGTTTTCTTTTTTCCGTTTAAAAAAAGATCTTGACCGATTTCTTCTTGGTATTGAGTGGCAATCAATTGATCATTGGCATATACCTGTACTCGATCACGCGCATCGATGATACGCAAGCGCTCTTCTTCCGCATCCATTTCAACATCTGTCTCATAGAGCAGATAGCCTAAGGGATGGTCGATTTCTTCCATGGTCTGTGGATACAGGCTTTCTGTGACCTGAGCAATCTCATTTAAATTGCCAAACAAACCAGTCTTGTTGGTTAACTCCAATGTTCGTTCAGATAAACTCGACTTCACAAGCGGATCCATCTGTGGATACTCTGGATAGTAGGTCGCCATCATCTGCTTGACTGCATAGTACTTAGGAGTCGGGTTGCCCTGCTCATCTAAGAGAGCGTCATAGTCGTAGGATGTCACCTGTGGGAGATCCACGGTCCCTCGTGCTGAGCAACCGTTCATAAAGCCAAAGTTGGTCCCACCATGAAACATGTAGAGATTGATAGAGCCTTCTTGTAAGACTTCATGGACTGCTTCTGCCAACTCTTCTGGATCTCGCTTGATGATGGGTTCTTTCCAACGATTGAACCAGCCATCCCAAAATTCCATACACATGAGTGGCCACTTTTTGTCATGCTCAGCAAAGTACTCTTTCATCTGAGAGAAATTGTAATTTGCTCGCGAACCAAAATTACCGGTTACAAAGAGTCCATCCTCAATCAAAGTCCCTGCTCGAAGAGTCGCCCTCCAAGGTCCATCAGAGGTGAAGAGTGGACAAGTAATATCCCGCTCGATCATTAGATCCCTGATCGCCCGAAGGTAGGCCTTATCTTCGCCATAAGAGCCATATTCGTTCTCAACCTGCATCATGAGGATATTGCCCCCACGATCCAATTGGTAATTGGCCACACGCGGCAAGAGCTCGTCGTAATAGCGAGCCACTTCCTTGAGAAAGGCCGGATCCGATGAGCGAATCCGAAGGTCTTCTTCGATTAACCAGGCTGGCAAGCCCCCAAATTCCCACTCCGAACAGATAAACGGTGACGGACGGAGGATCACATACAGATCCAACTCTTGAGCTACTTGGATAAAGTGCTCCAGATCCAAATTCCCTTCAAAGTGAAAGTGGCCTCTTTGTGGCTCATGAGCATTCCATGGAACATAGGTTTCAACAGTATTAAAACCTAGAGCTTTTAGGTTATATAAGGAATGATACCAATCCTCACAATCGATCCGAAAATAATGAATTGCACCAGATAAAATCTTAAAAGGTTGATCATTTAAATAAAAATCTTCACGGATTTCAAATGCCCCCATACTGAGAACCTCCTTCTAAGAAACCCTTTTCATTTATCAATATAATATATTAATAAAAAAATGTCAACCACTTTTGAAAAAATATGTTAAAATAATATTAACAAGGGATATCGAAAGAAGAGGTGAAGCACATGGCAATCCCAAAATACCAACACATCAAAGATGATTTGAAGCAACAAATTATCTCAGGTAAATTCGAAAATGGAGATAAATTTTACACAGAAGCCGAGCTGATTAAGATTTATAATGTTAGCTCGATTACTGTTGTTCGTGCTTTGAACGATTTGGCTAGCGATGGATACATCGTCCGCCAACAAGGGAAAGGAACTTTTGTTTCGCGGGCTAGAAAACACAAACTGGTTGAGTTTTCAGACGTTGAAACCTTCCCTATCCAAAAAGCGACCGTAAAAGTTCTCTCTATTAAGCGTGGCAACGCGCTGAATATCCTGGATAAACTGGGACTCGCTCCTACTCAATTCTATTATAAGATTGATCGGACTCGTCATATTGGTGAAGATACCTATATCTACCACCAGACCTATGTCCCAGAGCAATATATTAACCCAAATTATCCGAGCTTAGATTACTATAGTTCGATTTATGATCGCTTTAAAGAAGATTATCATATCCATATGAATGATGAACACTTTGAAGAAATCAATGATATTGTATTCCCAACACCAAGCAAAATCGCTTCTGTGTTGAATATCGATGAAAACTTCCCAACTGTCCGTCAAGTGAAGACGACAAAATTGGAAGCGACCGGCCAAATTCTCGAATATAGCGAAACCTATAAACGCGGCGACTACTATAAAATCAAATTTATCTCTTGTGATCGTGATCATTGATCATTCAAAGTCTGGGGTCTAGCCTCAGACTTTTATGATACAAATTATAGCATGAAAAAATAGTTCCTAAAACATGTAAAACGAATAATCTATAATTAGTGATAGACTTCCTATAAATAGTTTAATCAGTCAAAATTTATTATGATAAATTCAGGGTCTAGAGCACCTGATATAGGCAAAGAAAAAGACAAACATTCCCTGATGCTTGTCTTTTTTGTAAGCGATGCAATTAGTCTCCCAAACCGATGCGTTCAAAGATTTC
>CADFQU010000056.1 GCA_902836505.1 Streptococcaceae bacterium | reverse complement strand
GGAGCTTTCTCTTGTTTGGCCTCTTCATCGTATAGGGTTGGGGCCAAGATTTTCATCAGACTAGCTGTTCCAAAACGCATGATAGCTGCCAAGACTCCAAATATTGGGGCCAAGTTACGGAAAAAGAAGTCTCCTCTGATTAATTGGGTGATGAGGCCCGTAATGAGAAAGACCACGATTCCTTGAAGAATCGCATAAAAAGCTATTTTCTTCATTGTTTTCATGGTTTACCAGTTCCTCTCTTTCTAGTAGATAGACTTATCCACAAGTCTGTGGATAAGTCTGTGAATATGGGGATAAGTTTCTTCAAAACCATAGGAAAAAAGGTTGAGACTGGGTATTCTCAACCTCTTCGCTTCTTACTTAAATTGATCCGGCTGACCTTTGTAGTTAGCCCAGTCCTGACTTAAGAAACGATTGTTAATCTTGTATTCAGGTGCAGGTTGAGGGTTGGAGACAAAAGGATCAACTGCCTTGTCAAATGCCAACCATCCATTCCAGCCCATATGAATGGTGTCCTGCATAAAGTAAGGTTTATCACCATCTTTAGAAAAATCAGCAATATGGGTAAAGCCTTGACTTTCTAGTTGATATCGGATTTTTTCAACTGTTCGTTGATACATTTCTTTACTCAAGCCTGTATAAGCCATCCATTTCGAGTTCACTGGAGGGATAACAAAGATCACATTGGTTTTAGATTGAGCAAACTGATCCAAAACCAGTTGTAAATCATTGTATTCTGGGGATTGTTCATAGGATTCATTCTTTTGGAATCCTTTGAGTTTCTTTAACTTACTAGCAAGGCGATGGGTATAAAAGCTATTGCTAATGCCTAGTTTATTATTGTTTGTTTTCTCTTTGGCTTCAGCCGTCGCCACTTCTTCCAAGGCATCGTAAGAAAATGTGTCTGGCAAGTCGTTTAAGCGAGAGAGAACTTTCTTCTCATAATTGCTATTGTTCATTGCCGTAAAGGTGCTAAAGAAGGCATCCTCTCGACGTACAAAGCGCATGAGGGTCTGATTGAGACTTTTTTCAAAACTAGATAGATTTTGGCCATTGGCTAGTTTCTGAACTCCTCCCTGCATAGCAACATTAGGGTACTGCTGTAAAAGACGAGATGCCGCATACTGGCTTGCTGGTCCAGCTTCTTGGTTGGCCAAAAAGCTCGTTAATTGGTCACTGTTAAAGTATTGCTGGAAGGCCGATGAATCATAACCGTCCTTCGTAAACCACTGGGGCGATACTACATAAACAGCCGTTTTCCCTTCTAGTTGAGGAAGAATTTGCTGCATCCCAAAATATTGGTTCAAGGATGCTGCCCCTCGTTGTCCTAGAAAATACGGACGATAAGAGCGATCATACTTCTCTGCTAGTACTGCTGGGTGGACGATGTCAAATCGCAACCATTCGCTGGAACCAAAGAAGGGTACAAAACGATAGTTGGGATCCCCGAGCGCTTCTTCCTTACGGGCACGACTTTTAAAGCCTTCTGCCGTCAAGCTCACTGCAGCCTTTTTCTCCTCTGTCAGATTATGTTTGTGGTTAATCGGATAGAAAAAGAGAAGAGCAGCGACAAGAGCCATGGCGCAAAAGACTGGACCCAGAATCAGCCACAATCGTTTAAGCATTCTGAAGCTCCATGACACCTTCTACGATTTTGTTGGCAGTATTCCAGTCATCACGACCAAATTCAGATACTGGAACCCGAATATCGAAGCGGTTTTCCAATTCCACAATCAACTCAACGGTTCCCATGCTATCAAGGACACCAGCATCAAAGAGATCCTCATCCATCATGTCTGAGACATCTTCCATAAACAATTCGTCAATAATTTCAATTACTTGTGATTTTACATCCATTTTTCATTTTTCCTTTTCTTATTTCATTTTTGGAAACCATTGCTGATCCAAGAAGCCTGAGAAAATCAGGAAGGACAGCATGACGGTATTGAAGGTAATAAAGATTCCAAGAGCCTGGGTCCAGCGATTGTCTGGTAGGGGCTCTAGTCCTTTTGCTTTACGTTCTTTATTGATTGTTTTTTTCTTCCGAAGCCAGGCATCATTGATCACAAGACCAAGTCCGTGGAAAAGACCATAAGCAACATAATACCAGGTCACTCCATGCCAGAAGCCCATGACCAACATGTTAATGATATAGGCAACGTTTGACGTTGTAATCCGACTCTGAAAGACCTTGTTGCGCATCAAGACCATGACTAGACGCATAAAGACAAAGTCACGAAACCAGAAGGACAAACTCATGTGCCAACGATTCCAGAACTCCTTTAAATCACGTGATTTGAAAGGAAGATTAAAGTTGATTGGGCTCTTAATCCCCATCAGGTTGGATGCCGCAAGGGCAAACATGGAATAGCCTGCAAAGTCAAAGAAGAGATCCAAACCAAAGACATACATGACCCCTAAGGTGCCTAGGTTAAAGATTCCCCCTTGAAGAAGGGCATAGGTCTTGACGTGTCCTAGTAAGAGATGGCCAAAGATATGAGCTAGAATAAACTTATAGAGGAAGCCAAGCATGATATACTTGACGCTCTGCTCCAACATATCTAGAAGCTCATCTCGATCCGGAATCGTCAGATAATCTTCATTGAAGCGTTTGAAGCGGTCGATCGGCCCACTTGAAAAAGTCGGCATAAAGAGCAAGAAACGCAAGAATTCCCAGAGACTAAAGTCTTTGAGGGTTCCGTCTCGCATCTCGATAATCATGCCCACTGCTCGGAAGGTCAGATAAGAGATCCCAAGGAAGCCCATCCAAGACTGGGTGCCATCAATGGCTGGTTGCACCTTCACAAAAACCAAGGGCAAAACGACCAAGAAAGAGTGGAGGTAAAAGACCCACTTGTTGTCACGCTGGCTTCGATAGAATTTATAGGAGTAGACCCAAAGGATTTGCCAAAAGAGGTAGAAAAGAACCGCATAGATTTGTTTCAAATCCGTCCCTGTCAGCATTAGAACAATAAAGGCGAGACTGACCAAGGCTTCATAGACTGGGAATCGCTTTTTAAAGAAGAGGCCAACAAAGATGGGCAATAAGGCCCCAATCAGATAAATAAAGTAGACCGGGGTCCCATAGGGTTCTAAATGAGGGAGCTGTTTCAAAAACTCGATCATCGGTTGTTAACCTCACTAATCAACCCTTTGATGTCGATTTTCCCGTTTGGAGTTAGCGGTAAACTATCACGGTAAAGGAATTTTGAAGGCATCATATAAGACATCATGATGTGTTCCAAATCTTCCTTGATGGCTTTCGTAATATCAATCTCGCGTTCAAATTGCTCTTTGACGCCATCTTTTAAGATGACATAGGCCAAGAGATTTTGAACCTTATGATCTTTGTTGTAGCGTGGCACTGCAACAGCCGAGTCGATGTACTGAGATTTGTTCAAGTTTTGAGAAACATCTTCTAGCTCAATACGATAGCCGTTAAACTTGATCTGGAAGTCCATCCGACCACCATAGAGAAGAAGACCTTCATCTGTCATGGTACCAACATCTCCCGTATGGTAGGCTGGAAGTCCTTCAAATTCGAAGAAGGCTTCTGCTGTTTTCTCTGGATTATTCATATAACCTTTTGAAACAGCCGGTCCAGACACGATGATCTCTCCTTGCTCTCCATTTGGCAATTTGTTTCCTTCCTCATCAATAATGAAGGTTGGAGAATCTTCTTTAGTATAACCAATTGGCAAGCGTTTAAGAGTCGCTAGCATTTCATCTGTGATAGCAACTGCCGACAAAGCTACCGTCGCTTCCGTTGGTCCATAAGCATTGATAATCCGAGCATTTGGGAAACGCTCGCGCAGTTTTTGAGCCGTTTTAACCGTTAACTCTTCCCCATCAAAGTAGAAATGGGTAATGCCTGGCATCTTTTCAGCATTGAAATCTTCAGACAACATGGCCATATCTGCAAAAGATGGCGTTGAAGTCCAGATAGCAATCGGAAGAGAAAAGATGGTCGCAAAGAGTTGTTTAAAGTCTTGAGTAATGGCTGATGGAAGGGCAAAAAGGGTCCCTCCAAGAGCTAAGGTCGGTGCCCAGTACATGACAGACAAATCAAAGGAATAAGGTGGTTGGGCCAACATTTGCGGACGCTCTGGCGTCGCAAATTCCTTGTCTGTAATCATCCAGTTGGTGAAGCTGAGCAAGTTGTCGTGTGAAATTTGCACCCCTTTTGGTTTTCCAGTTGTCCCCGAGGTAAAGATGATGTAGTAGTTATCATCCCCCTTGACCGGATGTTGCAAGTCATACATATTCTGAGCCGCATAAGCTTCACGCACTTGCTCCAAGGACATGACTGGAGCAGCTGGATTTTCAATTGGAAACTCATTGATGGCGATAATTAAGCTTGGATCAGCCACTTCAACAATAGCAGACACGCGCTCCAAGGCAGAGTGGCTGTCAATTGGGATATAGGCGTGGCCAGACTTGGTCAGGGCCACAAAGGTTGCCAACATTTCATATTCTTGTCCACCAAAGACCACAACAGGTGACTTTTCAGGAAGTCCCATTTGGTCAATGTGGGCCGCTAAGCTATCTGAATCAGCCTTCAATTGGCCATAGGTATGCTCTTCTCCAAGGACATTGTAGACAGGATAGTCTGGTTGTAGTTGGGCGTAACGTTCAATCGCCTCAATCATATCAGTAATTGGTTGGTTTGACACGGTAGGGATCTCCTTTAGAATTCATTGTAAATAAAGCCACCTTGACCTTGACCAAGGTAACTAAAGAAATAGAGTAGGGCTAAGAAAATAGCGAAATACAAGATTGTTTGCCCTATAAATTTATAAAGTGTTTTATGTTTCATCTTTTTCACTCTTCATTTTGATTATCACTGACTATTTTACCATTTTTTGTTCAGTCAAAGCAATCCAAACACAAGGAAAAAATACTAGAAAACGTTACCATAAGAGACAATTGAGATCTGCCCTTAAATTGATTGCTTTTCTGATTTAAGTCAACCATCATCTAATCTAAGCCTTATTTTGCCGTTCCGCGACTCTGACGAATCAATTCCAAACACTTGTCTACTTCTACGTCTCTTTCAAAATGAGCTGGAGTCCAGGGAATTTCTATATCCGGTTCAACACCTTTATCCGTCATTCCTCTACCTTGATCTACGCTTAGACAGCGAGAAGTAGGAAACATCAATCGATAATCACCATAATCAACGGTACAACAATTGGAATAGTCTAAAATTCCGAGAGTTGGTCTACCTACCACCGTTACCTTCTTAAACTGCTTCATCATCTGGACAAAATTGTCCCCAGATGAAGCACAATAGATATCTGATAAGATAAAGATCTGTTCGGGATATTGGCCGCCTCTAACCTCTGGGAAGAATTCCTCGTTTTCTTGCTGGTACAGCACATAGCCTTTGCCCCGATAGCGGAGTAGATCCTCTTTCATCTCTTCAAGGAGTTTAATTGTTTCGGAACTAATCTCTTCCTGTTGCATCCAGTCCTCAAAATCCTTCAAGCGTAAGTCGACATTGCGTTCCGTGTAGAGAATTTCCATGCCATCATCATCCCAGTCAAGCGAATCATAGCCCTGACCCTTCTCTAAGCCTAGATGTAATAGAGGGAAATATAAAGAATCTGTCCCTCCACCGTTCTGTCGGACATCAATGAGAAGGAACTTGACTTCCGTCATCATCGGTAAACACTCTTGGTATAAGCGACTAATAGCTCCTTCATCCATAAAGTTATCCAGACAAAGATAAAGAATCTCATCGTCTAACCGTTTCCAAAAAATCTGATCTTGGATCGGCTCTCGACTGGGCGCTACTTCAATGGTCTTTTCTACCCCTTCTCGAAGCAGGGTGACTCTTTTGGACTGAGAGACCAAATCCGCCCATTCTCGGTAGTGTCTTTCGGGGGTCTTACTTATAAAATAGTCCTTATGAAGAGACGCCACCTGCTCCAAGTCACTTCCATCCAGACCTAGGATCTGATCCCCTGCCTGGAGACCAGTGTCTGCATGCGCATTTTCAACATAAAGTTGATGGTCCATTACACGTAAGAGAAAGCCTTTCTGACCAGCTTTTTTATTCTGAAAGGAGATGTGCCCAATAATACCAAAACTGGCTAGGTAGGACCTGACTTGATAAAGAAAGGCATCATCCGCCATATCATCTGTTATTTTTTCCCGAAAAGGCTCTGGATCACATCCTTTTCGATCTTTGATAGTAGATGAATCGTGAGTCATAATGGAGACGACATCTTCAAAAATAGCAGTTTTTTTCATAAAAGATTCCTTCAATTTTTTAGAAACAGTAT
>CADFQU010000055.1 GCA_902836505.1 Streptococcaceae bacterium | reverse complement strand
GTCTTGCTCGACAATCCAAAGAAAATTGAGAGGCTAGGACTTTTGTCCCAGCCTCTTTTTATTTGCTCATTTCTTTTCCCATATTGCTGTACAGAGAGCTCGGAATAGTATAAAATTAATAGTGGAGAATTGGGCATAGATTCCGATTTTTAGGATGATTTTATGTTATAATATTTAAGAAAATAGTATGGGGGATAAAATGAATAGAAGCAGAAAAAACAAACGTTCAACCAGAACTAGCAGTTGGGACCAGCTACGGATTGTCAATAGCGGTCTCTGGGTCTTAACGCTACTTGTGGCTGGGCTCTTTCTTTATAATGTCTTTAGCTACAATATCCTAGCCTTCCGTTATTTGAATATCCTTGTGACGGCCTTGCTAGTTGGCGGACTTTTTTTAACCTTGGGTTTGATCCTTGCAGGCAAGGCTAAAAAGACGACGCTATTTTTATTGATTTTAGGCTTGCTAGGAACTTCCGTGGGGACCTATGTGACCCAGCAATTGGTCGATGTCGCTGGGAATGTGAACCGGAATGCCAACTATACAGAATTTGAAATGGCTGTCTATGTCAAAGCGGATAGTCCAATCCAAGATATCAAAGAAATTAGTAGTGTAGTGGCACCTACGGGAAATAACAATGCAGATGATCTTCAAGCCTTGGTAGAAGAAGTGAAGAAAACGCGCCAGCATGACTTGACCATTGAAGATGTGGAGTCTTATGCGGCAGCCTACCAGGCCCTACAAGAAGACAAGACACAAGCCATTGTCTTGAATAGCACCTTTGAAGATACCATTGCCAGTGTGGATGCTGACTATGCGAAAAAATTAAAGAAAATTTACTCTTACAAGATTCGCCGTCAAGTTGAAACCAAAGCTAAGGCAGATGCTAATGCGGACACCTTTAACATCTATGTCAGTGGGATTGATACTTATGGTCCAGTTACTTCAGTTTCTCGATCTGATGTCAATATTATCATGACGGTCAACAGAAAGACCAAGCAAGTCTTGTTGACTACCACTCCGCGTGATGCCTATGTACCGATCGCTGATGGTGGAAACAACCAAGGGGATAAATTGACCCACGCTGGGATTTATGGAGTAGATGCATCTATTCATACCTTAGAAAACCTGTATGGCATCAAGATTGACTACTATGTCCGATTGAACTTCACATCCTTCTTGAAGCTTGTCGACTTAGTCGGAGGAATTGATGTAGAAAATGATCAAGAATTTACAAGTTTACACGGGAACTACCACTTCCCTGTAGGAAAAGTCCACTTGGATTCGGAACAGGCCCTTGGCTTTGTCCGTGAGCGCTACTCTCTTGAAGGTGGAGACAACGATCGTGGGAAGAACCAAGAAAAAGTAATCGCAGCCATTATCCATAAATTAACATCGACCAAAGCGTTGAGTAACTATAATGAAATCGTTTCTGGTTTACAGGATTCCTTGCAAACCAATATGCCCTTGCCAACGATTATGAATTTGGTGAATACACAGTTGGAGACTGGCGGAAGCTACAAGGTGACTTCACAAGCTGTCACTGGACAAGGACGAAATGATTTGCCTTCATATGCTATGCCAGGATCTGCCCTCTACATGATGGAGCTGAACGCTGATAGTGTGGCAAGAGCCAAAGAAAAGATAAACCAAATCATGGAAGGAAAAAACAATGATTGATATTCATTCACACATTGTCTTTGATGTGGATGATGGACCAAAGACGATTGAGGATAGCAAGCTCCTCATCGAGGAAAGCTACCGTCAAGGGGTTCGTACCATCGTTTCGACATCCCATCGCCGAAAAGGGATGTTTGAAACCCCAGAAGAAAAGATCTATCAAAACTACTTGGCAGTAAAAGAGATGGTGGAGACTTATCTGCCTGAAATGACCTTGCATTTCGGAGCAGAAATCTTCTATACGCGAGATATCCTAGAAAAGCTAGAGGCTGGGACTATTCCAACACTGGCTGAGACCAGCTTTGCCTTGATCGAATTTAGTATGGCAACGCCCTACAAGGAGATTCACCAAGCCTTAAGTGCGGTCTTGCGTTTAGGAGTGACTCCGGTGGTTGCCCATATTGAACGGTACCACTGTTTGGAAAAGAATGAAAAACGGGTGCGGGAATTGATCCGAATGGGATGCTATACCCAGATCAATAGTTCTAGCGTTCTCAAGCCCAAACTGTTTGGTGATCGCTACAAGTTCATGAAACATCGTGCCCAATATTTCTTGGACAAGGACTTGGTCCATTTCGTTGCAAGCGATATGCACAATGTCGATCAGCGCCCTCCATACATGGAAAAAGCTTATCAGTTGATTGAAAAACGCTACGGCAGTGATCGGGCGCGTGCCCTATTTGTTGAAAATCAACAAACATTATTGGATAACGAATTATTTTAATCATCAAGATCCATCCCGGGGATTGAAAAGGAGAAAGTGAATATGAAAAACCAAGAGAGCAAAGAGATCGAGTTGGATGTGGTCTCCCTCTTTAAAACCTTATGGCGTCGTAAATTCTCAATTATTATTACGGCCTTGCTGTTTGCGATTGGAGCCCTAGGCTACAGCGCTTTTGTAGCGAAAAAGATCTACCAAAGCACTAGCCGTATTTATGTGGTCAGTCGTCAGAACCAAGAAAACAATGCCTTGACTAACCAAGATCTTCAAGCGGGATCCTATTTGGTTAAAGACTATCGCGAGATTATCCTTTCTCAAAATGTCTTGAACCAAGCCATTGAAGAGTTGAAGTTGGATATGACTCCAGCAGAGCTTGCTAAGAAAGTCTCAGTGGCAGTACCAGCGGATACTCGGATTTTGTCCATCACAGCATCCGACTCAGATCCACAAGAGGCAGCTCGCATCGCAAATGGCTTGAAAGATGTAGCGGCAGAAAAAATTATTGCTGTGACTAAGGTTTCTGACGTGACAACATTGGATGAGGCAGTTGTCCCGCAAAATCCTTCTTCACCAAATATCAAACGAAATGTTGTCATTGGCTTTGTCCTTGGTGGTGTCTTGATTTCCATTCTGGTGATCTTGTCAGAAGTATTGGATGACCGTGTGAAGAAACCAGAAGATATCGAAGAAGTGATGGGCATTACACTATTAGGTGTGATCCCTAGTGTGAAGAAACTGTAAGAGGGAGAATTCATGGCAACCTTAGAAATTGTAAAAAGCAAATTAGCAGCGATGACTCAGGCTGAAGAGTATTTTAATGCCTTGAGTACCAATATTCAGTTGAGTGGGACCAATATTAAGGTCGTTGCCATCTCATCTGTGCAACCAAACGAAGGAAAATCAACCATTTCTACGAATTTGGCGACAGCCTTTGCGCGTGCGGGCTATCGTACCTTGTTGATTGATGCTGATATCCGTAATTCGGTCATGACAGGTGTCTTCAAGAGCCAAGGTCGTGTCGCTGGATTGACTGAAGTACTTTCTGGGAAGAGTGAGATTTCCCAAGCGATTGCGACAACAGACTATCCAAAATTGGACGTTCTCTTGTCAGGGCAGATTTCTCCAAACCCGACAGGTCTCTTGCAAAGTAAAAACTTCGAGGTCATCATTGAGGCGCTTCGCAATCACTACGACTACATTATCGTTGATACTCCTCCGATCGGGATGGTGATTGATGCGGCGATTATCGCTCAACGGTGTGATGGAAGTTTTGTTGTGACGGCAGCAGGAGCTGTGAGTCGCAAGGCAGTTCAGAAGGCCAAAGAGCAACTGGAGCAGACGGGGACACCATTCCTAGGAGTGGTCCTCAATAAATTTGATGTTCAATTAGAAAAATATGGTTCCTATGGTAATTACGGGAACTATGGGAACTATGGCAATTACGGGAAAAAAAGATAAAGAATAGGATCGGGATATTATGACAGAAGGAAGGGGATTTCACAAATTTGCTTTGGCCTTTGTCCAAAGCTTACCAGTCTTAGTTGTGGCTTATATGTTTAGTTTTGTGACAGAGACAGAAATCCACTCTAATACAATTTTCTATCTGTATTTGTTGCATTACGTAGCCTTTTACGTCAGCGATTACAATCAAGATTATTTCAAGCGGGGCCATCTAGTTGATTTCTTACAAACCTTGAAATACAGCTTGTGTTTCGCGCTTGCCATCAGTTTTTCGAGCTTCTTTTTGGAGGAGAAGTTTTCCCTCTCCCGTCGGGGGATGATTTATTTTCTATTTCTTCTAACACTTGTCCTTTATTTGATGAACTACCTCATCAAACGCTATTGGCGACGCTTCTATTACAGCCTTAAAGGAAGTCACAAGATTCTCTTGATTACGGCCAATTCTCGTCTAGATAAAGTTCTTGATCGCCTTCTTTCGTCAAATGATAGCGGTGGTGAAGTGGTTGCAGTGACGGTATTGGACCGCCCAAATTTTCAACACCCAACTGTTCGGGTTGTTCCGAAGGAAGACCTGTTGGCTTATGCGACCTATGAAGTGGTAGACGAAGTCTTTCTCAATCTTCCAAGTGAAGAGTATGACATTGGTGAATATGTCTCACAATTTGAGACGATGGGGATCGACGTCACCGTTAACCTCAATGCTTTTGATTTGAACTTTGCTGGCAACAAACGGATTCGAGAAGTGGCTGGGCTCAATGTCGTCACTTTCTCGACCAACTTCTACAAACCTAGCCACGTGACCGCGAAACGTGTGATTGATATCTGTGGTTCCTTGGTGGGCTTGGTTATCTGTGGCTTGGTAGCGATCGTATTGGTACCTTTGATTCGCAAGGATGGAGGTCCTGCTATTTTTGCCCAGAAGAGGGTTGGGAAAAATGGTCGCTATTTTAAATTTTATAAATTCCGTTCCATGTACGTCGATGCAGAGGAGCGGAAAAAAGAATTGATGGATCAAAATACCATGACCGGTGGGATGTTCAAAATGGACAATGACCCCCGGATTACGCCGATCGGGCGCTTTATCCGCAAGACCAGTCTGGATGAGTTGCCACAATTCTTCAATGTTCTAAAGGGAGATATGAGTTTAGTTGGAACTCGTCCACCAACAGTGGATGAGTATGAGAAATACACTCCAGAACAAAAACGCCGCTTAAGCTTTAAGCCTGGTATTACAGGGCTTTGGCAGGTGAGTGGCCGCAGTGAGATTACAGACTTTGACGAAGTGGTTCGCTTAGATGTATCTTATATTGATGATTGGACCATTTGGTCAGATATTAAAATCTTGCTGAAAACGATCAAAGTGGTATTTAAACGAGATGGAGCGAAGTAGGAAATTCCTGCTTCGTCCTTTCCATGTAAGGAGAAAAATGAAACAGTCAGTTTATATCGTGGGTTCTAAGGGAATTCCAGCGAAATATGGTGGTTTTGAAACCTTTGTCGAAAAGCTGACAGAGTGCCAACAAGACCGAGAGATTCAATACTATGTAGCTTGTATGCGGGAGAATTCTGCAAAATCAGGGATTACTTCAGATACCTTCGAGCATAATGGAGCAATCTGCTACAACATTGATGTCCCTAATATCGGTCCTGCGCGTGCCATTGCTTATGATATCGCAGCTCTCAATAAGGCCATTGAAATGGCTAAAGAAAACAAGGATCAAGCTCCTATCTTTTATGTCCTAGCGTGCCGTATCGGACCTTTCATTGCTGGGATTAAGAAGAAGATCAAGGCGATTGGAGGGACTTTGATGGTCAATCCAGACGGTCATGAATGGCTTCGTGCGAAATGGAGTCTTCCAGTCCGTAAGTACTGGAAGTTTTCTGAGCAACTCATGGTTAAACATGCTGATCTTTTGATCTGTGATAGCAAGAATATCGAAGCCTATATTCAAAAGGACTATGCCAAGTATCAGCCTCAGACGACCTATATTGCCTATGGAACGGATACAAGCAAGTCTAGCTTAAATAAAGAAGACGAGAAAGTACGGACTTGGTTTGTAGACAAGCAAGTCTCAGAAGGAAACTACTATCTTGTCGTGGGACGTTTTGTACCTGAAAATAACTATGAGGCCATGATTCGTGGTTTTATGCGGTCAAACTCTCAGAAAGATTTTGTCCTTATTACCAATGTGGAACAAAACAAGTTCTATGAACAGTTGCGTAAAGATACTGGATTTGATCAAGATCCTCGAGTGAAGTTTGTCGGGACTGTCTATGATCAAGAATTACTTAAATACATTCGTGAGAATGCTTTTGCTTATTTCCATGGTCATGAAGTAGGTGGGACCAATCCGTCCCTTCTTGAGGCGCTTGAGTCTACTAAACTCAACCTCTTGTTAGATGTTGGCTTTAACCGCGAAGTTGGTGAAGACGGGGCTCTCTATTGGAAGAAAGATCAATTGGCACAGGTCATTGATCAGGCTGAGCAATTGGATGTACAAGCAATCGAAGACCTAAATCAAAAATCAAGTAAACGTATCTCTGAAGCCTTTACTTGGGAAAAGATTGTCACAGACTACGAGAAAGTATTTAAAGGATAGAAATGCAGAAAATTTTATATCTTCA
>CADFQU010000054.1 GCA_902836505.1 Streptococcaceae bacterium | reverse complement strand
TAAAGTTGTTGGGTAATCAGGTGATTGATTTGGATGTCTTGGTCTTTGATCTGGAGCTGATAGAGGCCGGTATAATCGTCATAGCCTTTGAAGAGAATGTCATCTCCAATGGATAGCTGGATCTGGTCTAAAAAATTCAGCAATTCAAAGCTATCTTGGACTCTTCGCAAACGAAAGGTTCCCGGTTCGCTGACATCACTCAAACGGTCCTGGTAAGCCTCGATGAGAAGTTTTCCTTTCGGTGGAATGGTTCCTCCGTGGGGGCAGGTCTTGGGAGTGTCTAACATTTGGTCTAGTTTATCGATAAAGCGGTCGGAGACAGTATGTTCGAGCACTTCAGCTTCTTCATGGACTTCTTCAGTCGTATAGCCAAGTTTTTTGAGCAAGAACACTTCAATCAAGCGGTGCTTGCGAAAGAGATCAGAAACCGTTTGGAGGCCGAGCTCGGTAAGCAGATAGCCGTGGGTCTTGTCCTTGATGAGGAGATTCTCCGAGATCATGCGTTTGACCATCTCAGTCACGGCTGGAGGCGAAACCTGCATCCGGGCCGCAATCTCTTTGTTACTAATTTTTTCATGTTGCGTGCCGATTTCATAGATGCACTTGAGGTAATCTTCTTTATTAGGTGTCATAGGGTCCTCTTTTCTTCGCTTCTTCTAGTATATCAAAAAAAGCGCAAAATGGCTTGGCCAGTGGATAGGAATTGTCTGTGAGGGAGAAAGATGATAGTATAGAAGCATAAAACGAAAACAATATGGAAAGGAGGGGGCAGATGCGAGGACAGGAATTGGAAAAACTGGGCTGGACGACCAGAGGTCTCAGCTACTTAGAAAGCCGATTGCAGTCTTGTGAGTATGAAGCAAGAAGGCGAGCTTGCTACCGCTCTGTCTTTGTTTTTGCCAGTCCTCTTTTCCAAGAGATGTGGCAGAGAGAATTGCAGGGTTTGACGGAAGGTCGTGCCCAGGCCCTCTTAAAAGGGGTCATGCACCTCTGTCTCATGCCACGGGATTTATCGGGGACCTGTGAGGAGACTGCCTTTTTACTGAAGCGGTTCTGGCCAGATTGCCCACCTCATTCATCTTTTTGGTCCTCTTTTTCAAGAGTGGTTCAAGTAGCTTTTGCTCAGGATCCATTAGCCAGTAAAGAGGGAGATCAGCTCTTAAAACGCCAGATCCACCAGTTTCGCTATCTGCTCTCTGCCTATCAGGCCCAGTGGATTCGGGAGCACTTTGGGAGTAGAGAGGCAAGTGATGAAGAAGCTCTGCAAGCCTATCTGCAGGTTACAAAAAAAGTTCGTATTGATGCCTATGCGGCGGCCCGTCTCCACAATAAGGTCTATGTGGATCAAGACGGGCAACTTGCCTTCCCATCTCGTGCCCAGGCCCAGTTGAACTTCAAGGTCTTGCTCAACTTTCATACTGAGTATATCCTGGATCAGGGTGGCCAGTTTCTCAACGAAGTGGATCCGTATCAGATTTCTGAAAATGGCATTGTCAATGGAGCCAGTTTCAACTATGGCTTAGCCAAGGGCAGGACCCATAAGGACTTGGATATCGATCCCGTTAAACCATGGGATCCACCTTTTCGCAAGAAGGTTCTCTATCAGCAAGGTGTTCGCTATCTAGCTCCGAAGAATGACCGCGGAGAGCAGGGCTATTGGAGTCGGAAGGGAACCTTTGCACAAGGAGGCAAGAGCTACAAGCAACAGGTAGCACGGCGCGTGCGGAGTTTCCTCAGAGGCATCCCACGCTTACGCTGGCGGATTCTCTTACAGAATGGACTCCATCGGATTTTATAGTAGTCCTCTTTCGGATTGAAGACAAAGGACTTTTAGAAACTTTCCTTAGGTGAGTACGGACGTCAGCGAACTTCTTCGAAGTTCCAAGACTAATTATTGAGCCTAAGGTCTCAATAATTCCGAGTGCCTGAAACAATTATGTTCCAGGCACTTTTCTCACGGCGGAAAGTTTCAATGTATGTTGAATGAGCCTAATAGTGTCTACCTCATTTTAATTTTTTTCAGCATCATTTAGGTTCTTTTATGTAAAAGTAGTTTGTTTATATTAAAAAAAGAGGTCGTAGACCTCTTTTTACTTTATCCAAGTGCTTTGACGGCTTCGATTGCAGCCTCGTAATTGGGCTCACTATTGATGTTATCGAGGTATTCAACGTATGTGACCTTGTTGTCCGCATCTAGGACCAAGACAGCGCGTGCGAGCAAGTGCCATTCATTGATCAAGAGGCCATAAGCCTCCCCGAAGGAATGGTCGAAGTAGTCTGAAAGCATGATGGCATTCTCGATCCCTTCTGCAGCACACCATTTGCCTTGGGCGAAAGGAAGGTCGACGGAAACTGTCAAGACCACAGTATCTTCCATGTCAGAGAGGGCCTGGTTGAAGTGACGTGTTTGAGTGGAACAGATACCTGTGTCAATGGATGGGATCACGCTGAGGACTTTTTTATTCCCAGCAAAATCAGCCAAAGATTTTTTCTCCAAGTTTGGTGTAGTCAGTGAAAAGTCATGAGCAGTATCGCCAACTTGAAGTTGAGATCCGGTAAAGGTAACAGGGTTTCCTAAAAATGTTGTCATAGCAAAGACTCCTTTTTTCTTTTCATTGTACATCAATGAAGGGGGAAGAGCCACTGATTTGTTTGAGAATCTAGTCAGTTCAGAACCTTATTTGTTCAAACCTTCTGCGATTTTCTCCAAATTCCATTTCATCATGCTGTAGTAGCTGTCGCCTTCTTCGCCTTCTTTAGCGATCGAGTCAGTAAAGATTTTTGAAAAGATAGGGATATTGGTATCTTTAGAGACAGTTTTCATAGGTCGTTCATCGACACTGGATTCGACAAAGAGGGACGGTACCTTGGTTTGACGCAATTTCTCTACCAGCGTTTTGATTTGTTCGGGTGTCCCTTCTTCTTCCGTGTTGATTTCCCAGATATAGGCAGATGGGACGCCGTAGGCTTTGGAGAAGTACTTGAAGCATCCTTCACTGGTCACGATCATCTTCTTGTCTTCTGGGATGTTATTGAATGCTTGTTTGGCTTCTTGGTCCAACTTACTGAGTTTTTCAGTGTAGGCTGCTAGATTTTTTTCGTAGAAGTCCTTATTTTTTGGATCTTTGGCGATCAATTGTTTAGCAATATTTTTAGCGTAGATGATCCCGTTTTCGAGATTGAGCCAAGCGTGAGGGTCTTCTTTTCCAGCTTGGTTTTGGCCTTCTAGGTAGATGACGTCGACTCCCTCGCTAGTAGCAAAATAGTCCTTGTTTTCTACTTTATTGGCATTTTTAACAAGTTTGGTAAACCAAGCATTGCCACCGGTTTCGAGGTTGATCCCGTTGTAGAAAATCAGGTCTGCTTGTGAAGTTTTTTTGACATCTTCTGGGAGCGGTTCGTATTCGTGGGGGTCTTGGCCGACAGGGACAATACTGTGTAGCTCGATTTTATCCCCCGCGATATTTTTGGTGATATCGGCGAGGATGGAGTTGGTGGTGACGACTTTCAATTTATCGGATGAGGACTTGGAAGAAGATCCTTTGCTGCAGGCCATAAGGCCGAATAAGAGCGCCACAAAGAGGGCGAGGACAGAAGCAATTTTTTTCATGTGTTTCTCCTTTAATGAGGTGAAAGAGCGTGCTTATTCTTTCTCTGCTTAGGAGCGATAAAGAAGCTGATGAGAAAGAAGATTGCAGAAGTGAGGACAATACAAGACCCAACGGCGATGTTGAAGCTATAGCCAATAAAGAGTCCCAGGATAGAGGCTAGGGCACCTAATCCGGATGAAAGGAACATCATGGACCGGAGGCTATTGGCATAGAGATAGGCCGTCGCAGCGGGCGTGATGAGCATGGCAACGATGAGAATGGTCCCGACACTCTGCATAGCAGTGACAGAAACCAAGGTCAAGAGCACCATGAGGAGGTAGTGATAGAGCTTGACCCGAACGCCCATGGATTGAGCCAGAACAGGATCAAAAGAAGTGAGCAGTAAGGGACGAAAGAGCAGGCAAATCACCGCTAATACGCTTATCCCAACACCGATGGTCATCCACATATCCTGGTCTTGCACGGCCAAGATATTCCCAAAGAGGATGTGGAAAAGGTCGGTAGAACTTTTAGCAACCCCGATCAGAATGACTCCTAAGGCGAGGAAAGAAGAAAAGGTAATCCCAATCGCAGTGTCGCTCTTGATGATGGAGTTGCTCTTGATATAGGTGATCAGGATGGAAGCTAACAGCCCGAAGGCAATGGCGCCAATAAAGAAATTGATGCCCAGGATAAAGGACAGAGCGACCCCCGGAAGGACCGCGTGTGAGATGGCATCCCCCATGAGAGACATGCCTCGCAAAATGATGAAACATCCGACAGCTCCAGCGACAATCCCGATGGCAATAGCTGTAATGAGAGCGTTTTGGAGGAAATGAAATTGTTGTAATCCATCGATAAATTCTGCAATCATCTGATTTCACCTCCTATAAAGAGTTCATGCCCATAGGCTGCATGCAGATTCTCTTTTGTAAAGGTTTCCTCTGTTTTCCCAAAAGCAATCAGTTTGCGATGAAGGAGCAGGATATGGTCAAAATAAGCTGGGACCTTGCTCAGATCGTGATGGACAATCAGGATGATTTTGCCTTCCTTTTTCAAGGTTTGGAGTGTCTGCATGATGATGTCTTCGCTGACAGAGTCAATCCCAGCAAAGGGCTCATCCAAAAAGATGACCTCTGCTTCTTGGACTAAGCAGCGGGCGATTAGGACCCTTTGGAATTGCCCTCCCGAAAGCTGGCCAATCTGGCGATCGGCTAGATCAAGGAGATTGACAAGGTGCAAGGCATCTTCCACCTTTTGGAGATCCTCTTTGCTTTTTCTCTTGAAGATAGAAAGATGGGGATAGAGCCCCAATGAGACACACTCCCGCACCGTGATGGGGAAGTGGAAATCAATAGCGGTCTTTTGTTCGACGTAGGCCACTCGTTGAAGAGCTTGGCCGAGATCTTTTTGATTGAGCAGGACCTTTCCCGAATGAGGGAGAAGTCCTAGCATGGCCTTGATCAGGGTTGATTTTCCAGCTCCGTTGGGTCCCAAAATTCCTAGGATGGTTGGACCCTGGATGGTGAGGGAAAGATCCTCCAAGGCCAGTGTTTGCTGGTAAGCAACACTGAGATGTTCAATTTGAATCATGATTTTGCTCCTTTAACATTAATATACATGAATGAAAAAATTAAGTCAAGTTAATTTTTAAAATAATTTAGGTTAACTCAATTGTAATCATTGAAAAATAGACCTATTTTTGATAAGGTTAATAGAAAAGAATGAAAGCGAGAAGATCATGGTACGTTTACAAGATGATTTTTATGATTACGTCAATGGGGAATGGGCTGAGACAGCAGTGATTCCTGATGACAAACCGTCAACTGGTGGTTTTATGGACTTGATCCAAGACATCGAAAACTTGATGTTGGATATCACTGGGAAATGGCAACAAGGAGAAGAATTGCCTGAAGACAGCATTCTCCAAAATTTTGTCAAATACCACAAAATGGTGGCAGATTTTGATGCGCGTGAAGCAGCTGGTGTGGCACCAGTTATGCCCTTGATCAATGAAATCAAGGCTCTGTCTTCTTTCGAAGATTATACCAGCAAGTTGGGAGCCTATGAGCTAGCTGGCAAACCAAATCTTATGCCATTTAGCGTGTCACCAGACTTTATGAATGCCCAAATGAACGTTTTGTGGGGAGAGTCCCTTGCTCTCATCTTGCCAGATACGACCTACTATGAAGAAGGCAACGAAAAAGGTCCAGAGTTGTTGGCTGTTTGGCGTCAAATGGTTGAAAAACTCTTGGCAAAATTCGATTTCTCAGAGGAAGAAATCAAGGATATCCTGGATAAGGTCATTGCGGCCGATGCAGAATTGGCCAAATATGTCTTGTCAAATGAAGAAAAATCCGAGTACAACAAACTCTACCATCCTTATGAATGGGCAGATTTCAAGGCCTTGGTTCCAGAATTGCCACTTGATACCTTCTTTACAGAAGTGATTGGACAAACACCAGATAAAATCATCGTGCCGGAAGAGCGTTTTTGGAAGGAATTTGCGCCAAAATTCTACTCAGCAGCCAACTGGGAAACCCTTCATGCTAAATTGAAACTCGGCGCAGCTCTTTCTTGGACTTCCTTCTTGACCGAAGAAATCCGTGTCTTATCTGGTGAATATGGACGGACCATCACAGGGACACCAGAAGCACGTCCGAAAGAAAAGGCAGCTTTGGCTTTAGCAGAAGGGCCTTATAGCCAAGCGCTTGGCCTTTGGTATGCGGGCGAAAAATTCTCACCAGAAGCAAAAGCAGACGTAGAGCATAAAGTAGCGACTATGATTGAGGTCTACAAGGATCGTCTGGAAAAAGCAGACTGGCTCGCTCCTGAAACTCGCGAAAAAGCCATTGTCAAACTTAATGTCATTACACCGCATATTGGCTACCCTGAAAAATTACCAGAAACATACGCCAAAAAGATCATCGACGAAAGCAAGACCTTGGTTGAAAATGCTCAAGCTCTTTACGAAATTTCCATTGCCCATACTTGGAGCAAGTGGAACCAACCAGTTGATCGGAGCGAATGGCACATGCCAGCTAATATGGTCAATGCCTACTATGATCCGCAACAAAACCAAATCGTCTTCCCAGCAG
>CADFQU010000053.1 GCA_902836505.1 Streptococcaceae bacterium | reverse complement strand
TCAAATGGCAAGAAGAAGTTGGATTTGACGTGCTTGTACACGGTGAATTCGAGCGGAATGACATGGTGGAGTACTTCGGTCAAAACTTGTCCGGTTACCTCTTCTCTAAAAATGGTTGGGTACAATCA
Source organism: Streptococcaceae bacterium (assembly GCA_902836505.1). Lineage (GTDB taxonomy): Bacteria > Bacillota > Bacilli > Lactobacillales > Streptococcaceae > Streptococcus. The sequence goes on along the minus strand of CADFQU010000053.1, from coordinate 6,647 downwards.
TACGGTATGCGTGGAGTTAAACCACCAATCATCTGGGGTGATGTGACTCGTCTCAACCCAATCACTGTCAAATGGTCTAGCTATGCACAAAGCCGTACCAACAAACCTGTTAAAGGGATGTTGACTGGACCTGTTACCATCCTCAACTGGTCATTCCCACGTGAAGACATCTCTATCAAAGATTCGACTCTTCAAATCGCTCTTGCTATCAAGGAAGAAGTTCTTGACCTTGAAGCTGCAGGTGTGAAGATTATCCAAATCGACGAGGCTGCTCTTCGTGAAAAATTGCCACTCCGTCGTAGCGACTGGTACGAAGACTACCTTGACTGGGCTATTCCAGCCTTCCGCTTGGTACACTCAACAGTAGCGCCTGATACTCAAATCCACACTCACATGTGTTACTCAGAATTTACAGATATCATCCCAGCTATCGACAACATGGATGCGGACGTTATTTCCTTTGAAGCTAGCCGTTCAAACCTTGAGATCTTGGATGAACTCAAAGCGAAAAACTTCCAAACAGAGGTTGGACCTGGGGTTTACGATATCCACTCACCTCGTGTGCCAAATGAAGGTGAAATCGACCACACCATCGAAGCGATCCTTGCCAAAGTACCAAGCAGAAAAGTTTGGATCAACCCTGACTGTGGTTTGAAAACACGTGGAATTAAAGAAACAAAAGAAAGCTTGATCCGTCTTGTAGAAGCGGCAAAAGCTGCTCGTAAAGCGCTATAAAGCAAGTAAAAATTCCTAAGCTTGCTCGATAGCAAAGAAAGAATTGCTCAATCAAGAAAGGAATACATTTGATGACTAAGCAAACACCGTCGCTCTCCTTTGAGGTTTTCCCTCCAAATCCTGAAGTAGGCAATGCCAAGCTCTTACGTGCCTTGGAAAATATGCAGGAATTAGCTCCTCACTTTATCAGTGTGACAGCTAGCAATAACAAATACAATATCAAAGAGACGACGGTTGCTTTAGCCAATCATATTCAAAATGAATTGTCTATTCCGACCATTGCCCACTTGCCTGCCATCTATCTGAGTAAGGAAAAAGTGGCAGATACCCTTCATGACTTAGATCAAGTGGGAGTTCATCGGATCTTGGCCCTTCGTGGAGATATTATTCCAGGTGTGGAGCCTCTGAAAGACTTTCGTTATGCAACGGATTTGATTGAATTTATTAAAACGGAAGCTCCTCATTTTGATGTAATCGGTGCTTGTTACCCAGAAGGACACCCAGATTCTCCAAATCAAATTTCAGATATTCAAAATCTGAAAAAGAAAGTGGATGCTGGATGTTCGAGCCTAGTGACTCAGCTTTTCTTTGACAATGAGCGTTTCTACGATTTTCAAGATAAGTGTATCTTAGCGGGAATTGATGTTCCCATTCATGCAGGGGTGATGCCAATTCTTAACAGAAACCAGGCCCTTCGCTTGTTGAAGACTTGTGAAAATGTTCATATCCCACGTAAGTTTAAAGCCATCCTTGATAAGTATGAGCATGATCCAGAATCCCTTCGTGCGGCTGGATTAGCTTACGCAGTCGATCAAATCGTAGATTTGGTCACACAAGATGTTGCAGGTGTCCATCTCTATACCATGAACAATGAAGATGTAGCCTATCATGTCCATCATGCAACAAAAGCTTTATTTGATCATCAACCAAACTTAGAAGTGATCTAATCAACAGTCTAAGAAGTGATTGTAGAGATTGAGAAAAATTTTTCTCAGTCTCTTTTTTTCTTGGGCCAATCGCTTGCTAAAAGACAACTTTTTTTTTATAGTATTAATATGAAGATTTTGGAGGCGCTTGCAATGAAGAGAGAACTCACGTTGAAGTTATTTGGACCCCCTAAGGTTGTTTTCCAACAGAAAGACATCCGTTTTTCCTTCTCGAAGATGGAGGCTTTATTTTATTACTTAGCCGTATCGGGCGAGGTCAATCGTGATGAAATTGCCGGTATTCTTTGGGGAGACAAGGAAAACCAAGTCGCCCGGAAAAATCTGCGGAATACTGTTTACCAAGCCAATAAAATCTTTGAAGGGGATGTCATCGTCTCTCCAAGTAGGAGTAGCCTAGCTCTGAACCCTGAGCTAATTTTTTCTTTGGATGTTCAACTCTTTGAAAGAGATCCGATAAGAAATTTACATCTTTATCAGGGAGATTTTCTAGAAGGCTTCTACGTCAAGGATGATGAGGACTTTGATCAGTGGGCTTCTCGCAAACGGAGCGCCTATAAGCAACTCTATATTGAAAGCTGTTATCAAAAGATTGATAAAGAGGGGCTGGGGGACCTTAGTGTAGAGTCCTTACTCCACCATTTAGTAGAGCTTGATGAATTTGAAGAAAAAAACTACCAGCTTTTGATGGAGTATTATAGAATCCATCACCAGCTGGGGAAATTCTTTGAGACCTATTATAAGCTGGTTGATTTATTGGATCGTGAGTTGAATGTCCGTCCTAGTCGCGTGATAGAGGAACTTTATCATTCTGTTTTGGAAGCTAAACACACCCATAAACAGAGCAATCGTGTGAATATCCGAGAACTCCCTTTCTTTGGTCGCAAACGAGAACTATCCCAACTGGAGGAATACCTCTCCTTAGTTAAGAAGGGGGAAGCTGTTGGACCTTTCTTGCTCATGGGACAATCTGGAACAGGCAAGAAACGGTTGATGCGTCAATTGGTCTTGATGTCCAATCGGAATTTTAGTTTTGTCAAAGTTGAAGGTAAAGTCGGCAGTCGCCAAGAAGAAGGAGAAATCTGGGATGACCTCAATCGTTCCTTAGAAAAACTGAGTGGTGAGCTGGAAGTCCCTCCTCTAGGAAAAGAAGACGATCTCCCTGCTGTCCGGAAGCAACTTCAAAGACTCAGCCAAGAAAAACCTCTTCTAATTCTTCTCGAAAATGCTCAGTGGATGGATGCGACCTCATTCAATAAAGTAAAGCAATTAGAGGAGAAAAGTAGCGGGGAAAGATGGCAACTGATTGTTACAGCAGAAGGGCCCTTGCCAGAATTCTTGGTCACCTTCTTTGGTGGCTTAAAAGTAGAGAGACGGTTGTCCCAGCTAGAGTTGACCAATTTTTCTGCAAGTGAGAGTAAGGCCCTTTTGCAAGGGGAACTGGGGCAGATCGAGCCAGTGGTGATTGAGCAGATGATGGAGTGGAGTGAAGGCAGTCCCTTCTTGTTGTCCAGCTACATAGAAGAGTGGAATGAGAAGGAAAGTTTAGAGCCACTACCGGATATTATTCAAGCATATCTTGCTCAAGAACTAGGGGTCATGAGCAGTGAAGAGGAGTCCCTTCTTCATTATTTGTCTTGTTTTCATAAACCGATTTCCATGTCTATCTTGGCAGAGTTGACAGCAACAGATCTTTCTGTTTTAACGGAATTATTAGAGCCTTTAGCCCAAAGAGAAATCATCTCGATAGTGGAGGAAGGGGAGGATCTCTTGGTCCAATTTTGTAAGCGATTGGTAGCCATGTACTTCTACCAACTCCTATCACCAGCCAGAAGACGCCTCTTCCACCAACAAATCGCGCAAAAACTGGAAGAAACCTTGGAAGATTCGACAGACCTTCTCTTCTATAAGGAGATTGCCTATCAATACAAGCAGTCCCAAAATCTCTTGCGTTCCTTGTCCTTTGAGTTGACCTACTTAGAGGAAATCCTTCAGTTGGAACATGAACTGTTCCCGATTTATTCTAAGGGGGAAGAAGGGGGAGTATCCGATGGAAAAAATAGCCATTTGGACATTTTTGGGGAGCTCTCTCATCTTCGTCGAGAACTGGATGAGCTTTTCTCAAGGCACCAGAAAGATAGAGACTACAAGTATTTGCAACTGCGTTACTTGTATCTAGAGGGACGCTACTTTATTCGAAGCGGTGAGTACCAAAAGGGGATTCATGATATTCAAAAGGTCATCTCTTATGCTCGGGAACTCAAACGCCTCGACTTCCTTTTAGAAGGTTACCGGCAAATCATTTATTATTGCATTCAAACAGAAAATATTTCTGAAATGGCCTATTACACAGATTTAGCTTTAGAAGATGCTATCCAGGCCAACAACCATGAAGCGATTGCCATTCAGTTGCGCTTGAAGGGCTTGTATCATTTGATGGTGGGGGATGAGGAGCAGGCGACCCGCCACCTCTATCGCTCCATTGATTGCTTTAGTCTGACCAATAGCATGCAAGCCAAGTATGCCATTCAAATTGCAGCATCTTTAGCCTACCTGGCTGAAATAGAGCAAGTTAGAGGACATTTTCAAGTAGCTGTCACCCACTTGGAAGAGGTCCTACGCTTGGTGGGGGATCAATCTGTTGATTCAGTCCGAGTGGTGTTTGAAATTGATCTTGGGATTGCCTACTATTGGAAGGGAGATTTGGTCCAAGCCCGCTTCTATTTTGATAGGGCTCAAAAGGTTTTGTCCGGTGTTCGCTTCCCTTGGAAGGAAGAATTACTTGAATTTTATCAATCCTTAATCGCCTGTCATTTCGGAGAGCAAGAGGAGGTAGCCCATTACCTGGCTCGTAAAGAATTGACCATGAAGCAAGTGACTCATTCACGGGATAAGGGGATGGTTTATTATCTATTGACTTTTCTGTCGGCTCAAAAAGAGAAAGGAGAGCAATTGAATCCTGTTTTGAGCACCTTCTTAAAAGAAGATAAGAACTACTACAAAAAGCTAGCAGAGCAACACTTGGCCCCATATAGAGATCGTCCCTTCCTCAAGAGATTAAAAGACCTCTAGTGTATTTTCTCCAGCTTATCAAGTTTACTTCCCTTCGTCATGAAGGAAGAATGAAAAAGGCTTAGCAACGCCCTAGGGATGGATGTTGCTAAGCCTTTTGTATTGTTAGAGAGCTTTTGGTTTCTATTTTTGTTGAGCCAAGATTTGGGTCAAGTAAAAGATAAAAGTCGCAGCAAGGTTGGAGGTATGATTGTCAATATCATGAGGAGGGGAAACTTCCACAATATCAAAGCCAATCAGTTTGCCACTAGCAGCAATGTGTTGGAGCAGCATTAGGGCTAGTTTTGGATCCACACCAAGTGACTGGATGGCGCTAACGCCAGGGGCAGAACCAACGGCAAAGCAGTCCATATCGATAGAGAGGTAGACCGCTGTCTGTTTTTCTAAGAAGCAATCAATCCGATCAAGAATGGCCTGGTGGCTCATCCGGAAGAGATCTTGTCCTGTTAAGAAATCAATGCTTGGTGTTTTTGCCACATAGTTGAATAGGAACAGGTTGTTGCTATGTTCCTGAATACCCAAGATCAAGTATGGGAAATCTTTGCTCTCTTCTTTTGCGTGGTCTGCCATTTGGCGAAATCCTGTTCCAGAGTTGGGGCCAGTTTGGTCGTAGGGACGCAGGTCAAAGTGAGCATCTAGATTGATGACAGCCAATTGTTCATCTGGTTGCAAGCAGGATTTGAGTCCCAGGTAGTGACCATAAGCCGTTTCGTGACCTCCCCCGAGGACGATTGGTTGAATATTTAACTCCAACATTCGTTTGACAGTTAGAGAGAGGCTCTCTTGCAAATCTTCAAGAGAGCGATTGGGGCCATCGATATTCCCGACATCAAAAACTGTGACATTGGTCCCCCAGTGCCAAGGAAGTTTGGCAAGTTGGGTTCGAATAGCGTTTGGGCTTTCGACAGCACCGACGCGACCGTTATTGATATAGACTCCTTTATCGCTTTTAAAGCCAAGGATTCCAAAGGTGACTTCTTCAAAAGGAGTCAAGCTTTCATCATTCAAATCCAAAAACTTCGTCAGCATTCCCCATTTGGCTGTATAAGGATTGTCTTCAATACTGCCTTGGTAATAACTGTAAGTCATTGGGTAATAATCTCTAAGCACGTTACATGCCTCCGTTTGTCTGTATTTGGCTAGAAAGGGAAAGGCTGAGAAAATTTCTCAGCCTTTTTTTGCTGTATCCTTACTGTATCAGTATTGAATGCTTAAGTCAACTGCTTTTTCGATGGTTGCTAAGAATTCTTCACTTTCTACAACGGCAGATGCCTTATTGAGTTCTTCAAAGATTTCGATGTCCTTGTCAAATTCAATGAAGGCCACCTTGCTGCGAATCATGTCATAGGCAGGTTTTGTACCCTTACCAAGTTCATGATTTTCTGGTTTGAGATCCAAGGCTTGACAAGCTGCCATGATTTCAGTAGCAACAATACGACGAGAATTCTTAAGAATTTCAGCCGCTTTACGAGCTGCTGTTGTTCCCATGCTGACGAAGTCTTCTTGGTTTTCACAAGATGGGATAGAGTCTACACTAGCTGGGTGAGACAAGATTTTGTTTTCAGATGCAAGAGATGCACAAGCATACTGTGTAATCATGAAGCCTGAGTTAAGGCCAGGGTGTTTGACCAAGAAGGAAGGCAATTTGCTGAGTTGGCTGTTGACCAAGCGTTCCACTCGACGTTCAGATACGTTACCGATCTCAGAAAGGGCGATACCTAAGAAATCGAATGGTTGAGCCATTGGTTCACCGTGGAAGTTACCTCCTGAAATGACGTGACCTTCCTTGGTGATGATTGGGTTATCCGTCACAGAGTTAATTTCGATTTCAACTTTTGTTTTCACATAAGCAATAGAGTCCTTGCTGGCTCCGTGGATTTGAGGGATACAACGGAG
>CADFQU010000052.1 GCA_902836505.1 Streptococcaceae bacterium | reverse complement strand
TTGTCAATACTTTTTTATGTTTTTTTTGAAAACGTTCGTCATTTCCTGAAATTCTTTTCCTATTGACGTTGTTTTTGCAAAATGTTTTTGCTTCTTCTTCCTAGGTTTTCAGGCACTTTTTTGATATAATTTACTAGAACTAGTCTAGAATGTTGAGGAAACCCATGTCTTTTGATGGATTTTTTTTACACCATATGGTGGATGAATTACAAAGCGAACTCTTAAATGGTCGCATCCAAAAAATTAACCAACCCTTTGAACAAGAGTTGGTTTTACAAATTCGTAGCAACCGCAAGAATCAAAAACTCTTGCTGTCTTCCCACTCTGTTTTTGGTCGGATCCAACGGACCCAAACCAACTTCGAGAATCCTGCCTTCCCTAATACCTTTATCATGGTCATGCGCAAGTATCTCCAAGGGGCAGTCATTGAGCAGATCCAGCAAGTGGAGAATGACCGGATTTTAGAAATTGCTGTCTCCAATAAAAATGAAATTGGAGATGATATCTCTGTGACCCTGATCATTGAAATCATGGGCAAGCACAGCAATATCATTCTTCTGGACAAGACGACTGGAAAAATCATCGAAGCGATCAAACATGTGGGCTTCTCTCAAAACAGCTACCGGACCATTTTGCCAGGTTCGACCTATCTAGCTCCTCCAAAAACCGAAGCGGTCAACCCATTTACAATCAAGGACGAAGCATTATTCGCCTTTCTCCACCGGGAAGAGTTGACACCTAAAAACCTTCAAACTCATTTCCAGGGGCTTGGTCGAGATACTGCTCAAGAATTGGCCGGTCGATTAGAAACTGGAGAAAAATTAAAAACCTTCCGGGCTTTCTTTGAAGCTCTAACAGATCCCCGTCTAACGACAAAATCCTTCGCTGCTCTCGCTTTTGCTGATAGCCAGGAGGAAACCTTTGAGACCTTATCGGATCTACTCGACCACTATTACTTGGATAAGGCCGAGCGCGACCGGGTCCAACAACAAGCTGGAGAACTCATCCGCAAGGTGGACAATGAACTAGAAAAAAACCGGAAAAAGTTGGCCAAACAGGAAGCTGAACTAGCAGCGACAGAAAATGCCGAAGACTTCCGGCAAAAAGGGGAGCTTCTCACCACCTTCCTCCATCAAGTCCCAAATGATCAAGACCAGGTCACCTTGGACAACTACTATACCAATCAACCCATTACCATTGCCTTGGATAAGGCCTTGACCCCCAGTCAAAATGCACAACGCTACTTCAAGCGTTACCAGAAGCTAAAAGAAGCCGTCAAACATTTGACCTCTCTCATCCAGGAAACCAAGGAAACCATCTCCTACCTGGAAACAGTTGAAACCGCTCTGGCCCAAGCCAGCCTTTCTGAAGTCGCCGAGATTCGCGAAGAGCTGATCCAAACAGGCTTTATCAAACGACGCAACCGAGAAAAAATCCACAAACGGAAAAAACCAGAGAAGTACTTAGCCTCAGACGGCAAGACCATTATCCTGGTCGGCCGGAACAATCTTCAAAACGAAGAATTAACCTTCAAAATGGCTAAAAAGGACGAACTCTGGTTCCACGCTAAAGATATTCCAGGTAGTCACGTGGTCATTACTGGTAATCTCACCCCTTCCGATGAGGTAAAAACCGATGCTGCTGAGCTGGCAGCCTATTTCTCTAAGGGACGCCTGTCCAATCTGGTCCAAGTCGACATGATTGAAACCAAGAAACTCAACAAACCGACTGGAGGAAAACCTGGCTTTGTCACCTATACCGGTCAGAAAACCCTACGGGTCACCCCTGAAGAAGAAAAAATTAAATCCATGCGCATCAATGAGTAATAAAAAGGACTGAGAATCATCTCAGCCTTTTTGGTTTATTCTGATTTGTGAATATCCTCTTTGACCTGGTCAACATTGAACTTGGCAAAAAGGTACTGGCGATCCTGGACGGGGAAGCGTTGGTCCAATTGGTCAATGGCTCCAACTTCAACGATGCCTTCTTTGATGACAAAATCCATAACATGTCCCCCAAAGGTATGGTCATCTGAGATAAAGTGAAGGTGATAGCCTGCTACACTGACCCCATGGAAAATTTCCGGTGTCCAAAAACCAACAATGGTTCCTGTAACATTTTCTCGTGTAAATTCTGGCTGATGGGTCGCCACATCTGCAAATTTGGTTTCCGAGGTCGATTTGGGAATCATGCGCACATGCATTTTAGCAAACTCTCCATGAATCTTAATTGAACGAAACAGATTTTCGCCATCGTAATAAGATTCAATGCGAGCCTCTAACTCCTCATCTGTCATTTCAAAGCGTTGTCGAAAAATCACTTCTGCCTGGTGGGGAACAATGGCTGCATAGGGGACAGTCGCATCTGGAGATACTTCCACAATCTCTGGTTCCTCTCCTGAACCCTTAGCTTGATAAGCCTTACCATCTAAGACAATCAATTCGCCATCGATGGAGTCCAAGGTCCCAATTCCTAAATCTCCATGCTCTAGTAATTCTTTAATGGTAAAGGATCCCCCATAGAGACCAGCCATCAAAGCCCCCAAGGTATTGTATTGAAACAATTTCACCGGTTCCATTATCTTCTCCCTCATTCATCTTGTCTTCTTTTTAACTTAACCCTTCCAGTATACCACATTCTCTATGACAATAACAGAAAGACAAATTAAAAAAGAGCGGGCCAGAACAATGATACACACTTGTTCCTAGTCCCACTCCCACAAGAGCCAAACTCTCATTCTTCTAGCAAGCTCTCATAGAAAGCTTGCATTTGCCCATCATCTGGCACTTGCTGCAAGTAGCCTTCTGCCACTTCCCGGGCTTTTGCAATATCACCCAACTCTCTCAAGAGGTAGCTATAACTTTCTAAGAACTCTGGATTTTCTTTCAAATCTGGGTAGAGCTCTTCATAGATCGGACCTGCTTTTTCAACCTCTTCGAGTGCTACCAAGGCACGAGCGATATTCCAGCGGGTGACCACATTCTCCACTTCCACATCTTGCCATTCCAGGACGTCTTCATAGCGTTCCTGTTCCAAATAAAGGGTTGTCAGACGAAGAGCGATGTCTTCGAGGTCCTCAGCCACTTCTTTGGCTTCTAACAGATACTTCTCTGCCTTTTCTGGCTGGTGCAACTCGTAGGCCAACTGGGAAGCTAGAAGGAGGAGGTAGGCATCAAAAGGATTCTTTTGGATCCCTTGCTCTGCGATCGCTAGTGCTGTTTCTCGGTCATTCTCAGCTTGCAAGGCAAAGGCATAGCCGTATTCATACCCTTCAAAGTCTGGTGACAATGTATCAATCTGCTTAAAGTAGATCAGCGCTCGTTGATACTCTTCTCGGTCATAGAGAAGGGTTGCCAATTCATAGGCAATCTGGTCATCAAACTCGATTTCCAAAGCTTTTTCTAAAAACTCAATGGCAGCCTCAAACCGACCCAGATTCGCATAAGCATAGCCAATCCGCTGGTAGGTGGAAATGCCCGTTTCTTCTAAAATGAGACGGTTGTCTAACTGAGCATACTCTTGAATGGCTTCTTGGTAATTTTCGAGTTCCAAATCAATCTCTGCCAAGCCAAGCTGAATGATCGGGTCATCCGAAAGAGTCGCTGCTTCCATTAGCTTTTCCCGAGCCACATCTGCAAGCCCCTCACTTTGGTAGAGGTCCGCCTTGACTAAGAGACTGGCTAGATACCATTCCGAACTTTCAGGGATTTCTTCCAAATAAGCAAAGGCTTCTTCCATTTGACCATCCTCGGCTACAATGGTCGCTAGACTCAGATAGACCTCTGGATAATCATCTCTTAGATGCAAGTAAGTTTGCTTGGCTTCAGGATAAAAACCAATACTTTCAAAGTACTGGCCCAATTCTAACAAGGTTTCTGGATCGTCTTCTAGCAAAGCCTTCTCCAAATAAGCTGGTAGGCGATCTAGCTCTTGTTTCTCAATTACTTCTAGAATTTTTTGACTATTCTTCACGTTGAATTTCCTCAATTTCGTCCTTTTCGTACAAGCCACTGACATCTTTGTACCACTCAAATAGAGCACTGATGACTACTTTAGCTGAAGCGTAAACTGGGATTCCTAAGAAGACTCCCCAGATTCCAAACATAGAGCCAGAAGTAATCAATACAAACAGAATCGTGATTGGGTGGATATTGAGCTGACTACCCAAAACAAGTGGGGAAACGAAACGTCCCTCGATGGTTTGCTCAACAATAAAGACAATGACGACTTTAACAAACATCTCTGGTCCTGCCACCAAACCTAAAACTAAGGCTGGGAGCATGGCCAAGAAACTACCCAAGTAAGGAATCAAGTTCAGAAAACCAGCGGTTACACCAAGGGTCACAGCATAACGAAGCCCAATAATCTTAAACAAAAGAATAAACATCAAAGCTACGATGATGGCAACAGTGATCTGACCTCTGACATAATTTGCCAATTGTGTATTGACATCAGACAGTACCTTGCCTGCTGATTCACGAATCTTGGTTGGTAAGAAGCGGATGATCTGCCCTTTCAGGTTCTTTCCATCTCTCAAGAGATAGAAGACGATGAACGGCATGATAATTAAAGCGATAATGACCTGAGAGGCAACAGCAATCAGATTGCTGACCCAGTTGACTGCACGGGCAGAGAAGGAACTCGCCCAACTGGTAATATTATGCGACAATTGGCTGGTCCATTCATCCAGTTGAGGCTTGATTTCTGGTGACACTTTGTTGTCTAAGAAATCATCAATGGTCATATTGGCCTTTTCCAAGTAATCTGGCAGGTTCTTCATAAAACTGAGAACCTGACGCTGAATGGCTGGAATAGCGACAGCCAAGCCCCATAAAATTAGAAGGGCAATCAAGATGAAGACGATTGAAATCGCAATAATCCGCTTGACCCGGTGCCTTTCCAAAAAGTCAACAATTGGATTTAACAAATAATAGAGGAGGCCCGAGATAATGACTGGCAGCATGACCGCTGCTCCAAACTCTAACAGGGGTGTAAAAATAAAACTAATCTTGCTCAGAACTAAAATATTCAATCCCATCAGCAAGGCTACTAGGAAAACAGTAATGGCCTTATTATCAACAAACCATTTAAAAAACCAGGATAAACTAAAATCTTTTTCTTTATGTTCCACAGGAATCTCCTTCGTTTTCAATCTGTTTTTATTTTAGCATTTTTAGTTCATAATTTCACGGTATAGCTGAATGTGAGCTTGATTTTAATTCTTAACTTGTCAATCCTTCACCTAATCGTTTTCCATCCTCTTCTTTTCTGTTATAATGGAGCTATTAACTAAGTCGAGGTGCATGTGATGCAAGATATTTATTTCGGAACCTATACCAAACGCGACTCTAAAGGAATTTACAAAGCTTCCTTCGATGAAAGAACTGGTCAGCTTAGCGACTTACAACTAGTTGCTCAAGAGCCAAATCCAACCTATCTCGCTTTTTCAAAAGCTGGTTTCTTATACAGTGTGGGAGCCGAAGAGGGTCTTGGTGGCATTGCAAGCTTTAACCCTGACCACCAGTTGATGAATCACGTCGTCGAGGAAGGCGCCCCCCTCTGTTATGTTTCTATTGATGAAGCGCGTGGGTTGGTCTATGGAGCTAACTACCACAAGGGACAAGTCCTCTCTTATCGCATCCATGAGGATGGGCATTTGACCTTTGTCGATCAATCGACTCATCATGGTTCTGGACCTCACGAAAACCAAGCGAGTCCCCATGTTCACTATGCAGATCTCACTCCTGATAAACTGCTTATCACTTGTGATTTGGGGACTGATCAAGTAGTGGTCTATCAAGTCGATGATTTTGGAAAACTGACAGAAGCTCAAACCTACCAAACTACTCCAGGTGCTGGTCCGCGTCACATCATTTTCCATTCTCATTACAAGACGGCTTACCTGATTAATGAATTAAACGCCACCATCGATGTCCTTTTCTATGATGGACTTGGCTACTTTGAACATTTCCAAACCATCTCAACTCTACCAAAAGACTATGAAGGTCAAAAATGGGCTGCTGCTATTCGCCTCTCCGAGGATGGGAAATTCCTCTATGCATCAAATCGAGCTCATAACTCCATTGCAGTCTATGAAATCTTGGCAGATGGTAGCCTAGTGCTTCTTGAAATCGTTCCAACCAATGGACTCAATCCACGCGATTTCATTCTTAGTCCAGACCAAGAATACCTCATTGTAGTCCATCAAGATTCAGATAATGCTACTGTTTTTAAACGCGACAAAGCGAGTGGTAGATTAACTGAATTGAGCCATGATTTCTACGTACCAGAGGCGGTTTGTGTCCTCTTCAACTAACAATCAAAACGCTTGCTAGTTTGGTTGAAAAATGATTAAATAGTGATAATAATAAATAGGTTATAGGAGAAAACTCATGAACCCAATGGATTTATTTAACCAAGTCAAAGAAATGATCGAAAAGAAAGATTTCGATGCTGCTAAAAAATTTATCGATGACAACAAGGATAACCTTGGTGACTACTTAGAACAAGCAAAAGCTCTTGTTGCTGGAAACGATCTAGTAAGTGGTGCTGTAAACAAAATCAAAGGTTTATTCTAATCACTAAAATTCTCAACCACATGGTTGAGAATTTTTGTTTAGCTCGATAACAAAAAAGATCCTTGAGAGAACTCAAGGATCTTTTTAGTCTAGTAAACTAGCTTATTTTTTCAAGTTGTAGAATGATTTCAATCCACGGTATTCAGCTACTTCACCAAGTTGGTCTTCGATACGAAGCAATTGGTTGTATTTAGCGATACGGT
>CADFQU010000051.1 GCA_902836505.1 Streptococcaceae bacterium | reverse complement strand
CGTCTTTCAAACGTTGAAGAGCCATCTTGTCTGTTGACAAGTCGATACCATTTTCCTTCTTGAATTCTGCAACCAAGTAGTCAATAATTTTTTGGTCAAAGTCGTCACCACCGAGTTTGTTGTCCCCTGCAGTTGCCAATACATCAAAGACACCATCACCGAGTTCAAGGATAGATACGTCGAATGTACCACCACCAAGGTCAAATACCAAGATTTTTTCTTCTTTGTCAGTCTTGTCCAAACCATAAGCAAGAGCTGCTGCAGTTGGTTCGTTGACGATACGTTCTACTTCAAGACCAGCGATTTTACCAGCGTCTTTTGTTGCTTGACGTTGAGCATCGTTAAAGTAAGCTGGAACTGTGATAACAGCCTTGGTTACTTTTTCACCGAGGTATTCTTCAGCGTAACCTTTCAAGTATTGAAGGATCATAGCTGAGATTTCTTGTGGAGTGTATTCTTTGCCGTTAGCAGAAACTTTTTCAGAAGTACCCATCTTAGATTTGATAGAGATAACTGTATCTGGGTTTGTGACTGCTTGACGTTTTGCAGCGTCACCAACGATGATTTCACCGTTTTTGAATGAAACTACAGATGGAGTTGTACGATTTCATTCTGGGTTTGCGATGATTTTGCTTTCAGTTCCTTCAAGAACTGCAACTGCTGAGTTTGTTGTACCTAAGTCAATACCGATAATTTTAGACATGTGTTTTTATCCTTATTATTTAATTCTAATGTTGATTTTTCTTGATATTCCCCTTAAGTGGTGGGGACGTGAGCAACTCCCTACGGGATTTCATCACTTATTTTTGAGCCTATTGTCTCAAAAATCCCCTGTTTCACCACGGCGGGAAATATCTTCCTTACAAGCCTCCGGCTTGCCTTTTATCTTTCTTTCATAGTTTAGTGTCATTTCGGACAAGATAGCCTAGTTGTAGACAACGACCATGGCTGGGCGTAGGATGCGGTCATGGAGTTTGTAGCCTTTTTGGAAGACTTGTGCGATGGTGTCTGCCGGATGCTCGTCATCTGCTGGCACTGTTTGGATGGCCATGTGGTAGTTATGGTCAAATTCTCCATCCGCTGCGATTTCTTCGATTCCTTCTTCTTTCAGAGCATGAATCAAGCTTTCTTGGACCATTTCTAGTCCTTTTTTAACATCATCTGTCAATCCTTCAACGGCAAGGGCACGTTCAAGGTTATCAAGTGATGGCAAGATTGCTTTGGCCAAATCTTGGCTACGATAGCGTTGCAAGAGTTGGCGTTCTTCGTTGGCACGACGTTGAATATTTTGCATTTCTGCGTGGGCACGAAGGTATTTGTTTTCAAATTCTTCGGCACGCGCTTGTGCTTCTTCTAATTCAGAAGGTTGGTTGCTTTCCTCTACAACTTCTTCAGTTGTTTGGGCAACTTCCTCTTCTTTCACGTCTTCTTTTTTGATTTCTTCTGTCAAGGCATACACCCCTTTCATTTGGTCTTAATTTACTTCATAATGGTTGCTGTTGAGGTAACGGTAGTAGTCCGTTAACTTCATGACCAGCACTCGGCCGATAACATTGACGAGGCTAATCACACGCCTGTAATCCATCTCTACGGGACCAATCACATGCATGAGGGCCATCCCACGATAAGGAACCAGGAATTTGTGACTAATCACGGTCACATTTTTCAAGGCCTTCTCTTGGGATTCAGCAACCAGGATCTGGGTCATTTGGTCCTCCGGCATCCCCCTTCGCAACTCAAGAGCTACGTGTTGGGGGTTATCTAAGAACTGATAAGTCTGAAGATCGGCGTAGGTTAATGATGAAACCTTTCCTTCTACAAAGACCAGTTCTTGAAACAATTGCGAGAAGACGTAATCAAACAGATCCAATACATTGTCTGTCGTCTTGAAATAGCGCTGTACAATCTGTGGAATCTCCGTCCGCAAGCGGTAGTGGATATCCAAAACTGTATTTCCAATGAAACGTTCTTGAACCAACTGATGGAAGATTTCCAAGTCACTGGTTAAGAAATTCTTTGGAATCGCAAACTGGACGGTAACAGGCTTTGATTCATCCAAGGTCAGAACCGCTAAGGCATCGTGGTTGGATAATGGAACAATCTCAAAACCCGTCAAGCGCTGACGTGTCGGCTCAACATCCTGAATGACTGCGGTGTAGCCCGTCATCTGGGCTAGCAACTTAGCCGTAGCATCCAAGATATCATCTAACTTAAAGGCCTCAAAATCAAAGGCTTTCACCACCTGGTAGACATCTTGTTCATCAATCAGCTCTAGGTCAAGTGAGTTCTGAACAAAATATTGAAAACCAGCCCGGCTAGGCATTCGGCCACTCGAAGTATGGGCTTTTTCTAGTAAGCCTTTCTTTTCGAGGGCAGCCATGTCGTTTCGGATAGTGGCACTACTAGATTGAATGACATCTTGCAGCGCTTTTGAACCGACTGGTTCGTGGGTCTTGGTAAAGATATCGACGACAAGATTTAGAATCTCATTTTGACGTTCTGTAACCATGACCTCACCTCTCTTTCATATTTAGCACTCTAAACACTCAAGTGCTAAACCATGATTCTATTATACACCCTCTCAAGAGAAAGTCAAGAGAAAAATCCAAAAAATTAGCACTCTTTTTCAAAGAGTGCTAAAAATCATTCTTAAGACCGATACTTGTCTAAAAAAGCCTATAAACCTGCTTCTTTCAATTTTTGAATGTATTCTTCTAAAACCAGCTGATGCTTGACCATATACTGGGCATTTTCTACACCAACGTAGCGAAAATGCCAGTTTTCATAGTCCACACCTGTAATCGCATTTTTCCCTTCTGGATAGCGGAGAACAAAACCATACTGGGGAGCCAAAGCAATAATCTGCTGGGCTACCTCTTCAGACTGTCCATTTGGAACACTCATATCAATCGCAAGACCCGTTTGGTGTTCGCTAGCACCTGGAACCTGTACTTGAGCTTGTGCTTGACCTTCTGCCTCCTCATGAGAAAGACCCGTAGCTTCTAACTGCGCTACCCGCTCATTATAGAGTTCTGTTTGCTCCTCCACACTTCGATAACCCGAAATCAAGGATTCTTCAGGCGCGACAGCTCTCGCCGCTGCTAGAAACTGTTTCGTTTGTTCTGCAATCCGACTATCCACCTTGATTTCTTCAACATCAACTAACTGAGGGTTCAGCTCGGCTAACTTGTTGTCCCGATTGACCAGGACTAGGTTCCAATCCTTGCTAGAAGCTTGGGGAAGGTCTGTTTTAGGTTTTTCTTCCTTTTTCTCAACCTTTTTTGGAGTGGTTGTTTCTACTTTTTTATCTTCTACAGAGCTCATATGAAGCCATTGAGGTTTCAAATAGAAAATACCCACTCCTGATCCGATCAGACAGAGACCTAAACAGCAGAGCACGATCCAGCTAACTTTCTTTTCTCTTTTCTTGGCAAGTTTGTATTTAGTCATGATCTTCCTCTAACAATTTTGCTCCAACCTGTCGGTATGACATATCTCCAACTGCTTCTAGTTTAAGTTGGCCATCCTCATACTCAATAACAGTCACACTACCATTGTCCAAGACCAATTCTTTAAAAGCCTTTGGATCAATCAGGTAAATCAAGGTGCTGATGGTCATCCCATGACTGACAACGATGGCATTGCCACCACCTTGAGACTCAACATCCTTGGCAATTGCAGTAAAGCCTTCCAAAATTCGATCACGAAGAGTTTCCCAAGACTCTGCCCAGCCTGCTGTATCCACTTCGACAATTCCTTCAGCCAACTCCATCAAGCTCAAATGATGGAAATCATCGACCCGAAAAACACGTGGCAGAACACCCATAAACAGTTCCCCATCGTAGGCGCCATCAAAGCTTCCAAAACACCATTCGCGAATACGCTTATCATAGCGATAAGGAATTTTACCTGTTAACCCTAATTCTTCTAGCACAATCCCCATGGTTTGAATGGTTCGACCAGAGTCACTGGACACAGCTTGTTGGAACTGGATTCCTGCTTGACGCAGACCAATCCCTAATTCATGAATCCCTCGTTCGCCAGCTTCCGTCAAGGGACTATCGGACCACCCTTGGGCGCGACCGATCGTATTAAACATGGTTTTTCCGTGACGGGCAATATACAATTTTGTCTTTGCCATTTCTATCCTCCTGCAATTGTTTTCTTCTTATATAAGATATCTTATTTTTTCACATCAATTTCTTCTGAATGGGCCTCTAACCAGTTAGCACCTAGCTTGCGATAAGATTCATCTCCGATGGTCTTGATCGAGAAGCGTCCATTTTCGTATTCGACAAGGGTAACACTGCCATTTTCAACCCTTGGATCTAGCACAATCTCTGGATTTAAAATGCACACAAAGGAACCGATGGTCATGCTATGACTGACAACAAGAACATTTCCACCACCCTTAGCTTCAACTTCTTTAGCAATCTCTTCAAAACCATCTACAATCCGTTTTTTCAACACATCCCATGGTTCAGCCCAACCGGCTGTATCCACTTGGTAGATCCCATTCGCTAACTCTTCTAGTGTTAACTTCTTGTAGTCTTCTATATCCAGAACACGGGGAACGACTCCACGGAACAGCTCTCCTCCATAGGCACCATCAAAACTTCCAAAACACCATTCCCGGATCTTTTTGTTGAAAGTATAAGGAATCTGATCTGTGAGCCCAAGCTCGTCTAAAACAATTCCCATGGTTTGAATGGCACGACCTGAATCACTGGAAACAGCACGGACAAAGTCCAAACCAGATTCTCTCAACCCAACCCCCAATTCACGGATACCTTCTTCTCCTTGAGTAGTTAAAGGCGTATCCGACCAACCTTGGGCACGACCTATCGTATTAAACATGGTTTTTCCATGCCGAATAATAAATAATCTTGTTTTCGCCATGTGATCTCCTTTTACGTTCTTCTATTATATCATTTTTTATAAGGAAACTGGCAGCGATGACCTCTAGATTCACTTTCACTACCTTGGTCAACAGTAAAAGCCCTGAGCAAAAATTATGCTCCAGGGCCATTTTTTAATTTTTAAAACTATGAACTGGGGCTGGAATTTGACCGCCACGGGCAATAAAGTCAGCTGACGAAGCTTTGTTAACCTTCATAACGGGGGCAGATCCAAGAAGTCCTCCAAGCTCTAACATATCGCCTTCTTTTCCATAAGGAATAATCCGAACTGCTGTGGTCTTTTGGTTGATCACTCCGATAGCCGCTTCGTCTGCAATCATAGCTGCAATGGTCGTATCCGGAGTATCAGCTGGAATGGCAATCATATCCAGACCGACTGAACAGATGGCAGTCATGGCTTCCAATTTTTCCAGATTGATATGACCCGATTGGACCGCCGCAATCATCCCCTCATCTTCTGAGACCGGAATAAAGGCACCTGACAAACCACCGACCTGGTTACATGCCATGATACCGCCGTTTTTTACTTTGTCATTGAGCAGAGCCAGTGCTGCAATAGTTACATGGGTTCCTACTACTTCAAGCCCCATAGCTTCGAGGACACGGGCAACCGAATCCCCAACAGCTGGCGTTGGCGCGAGGGACAAGTCTACAATCCCAAACTCCACGCCGAGACGTTCACTAGCCATTTGCCCCACCAATTGCCCAACACGAGTAATCTTGAAAGCAGTCTTCTTAACGGTTTCAGCCAATACATCAAAGCTTGCACCTGGAACTTTTTCAATCGCCCGTTGGACGACACCAGGTCCTGAAACCCCAACGTTGATGACAACATCCGCTTCACCGACACCGTGGAAAGCCCCCGCCATAAAAGGATTATCTTCTACTGCATTAGCAAAGACCACCAGTTTCCCTGGCCCCATCGGATCTGCTTGGGAAGCTTCTTTAATGATACGACCCATGTCTCGGACAGCAGTCATATTGATCCCTGTCTTAGTGGAACCAATGTTAACCGAAGAGCAGACAAAGTCCGTCTCTGCTAGAGCGCGAGGAATGGAATTGATGAGGATTTCATCCCCCTTTTGGTAGCCTTTTTGAACCAGGGCTGAGAAGCCACCGATAAAGTTGACCCCAACTTCTTTAGCAGCACGATCCAGCGCCTTGGCAAAGGGCACATAGTCTGTCGCATTGGTTGCTGCTCCAATAATGGATATAGGAGTGACCGAAACCCGCTTATTCACAATCGGAATGCCCAGTTCTGCTGCAATCTCATCCCCGACAGCTACTAAGTCCTTGGCCTTTGTTACAATCTTCTGGTAGACTTTTTCAGCCGCCTTATCGATATCTGGATCAATACAATCTAGCAGTGAGATTCCCATGGTGATGGTCCGAACATCAAAGTTCTGCTCCTCAATCATGGCAATCGTTTCTGTTACCTGTTTAATGTCCATATTTCTACCACCTCACTCTTACAAATTGTGCATGGCATCAAAAATCGCTGCGCTCTGGATATTGATTTTTACATGAAGAGACTGACCGAATTCTTCTAATTCTGAACGAAGCTGGGTGAAATCTTTTTTCTCATCCGATGATACGACTGCCATCATGGTGAAGTACTCATCCAATACCGTTTGGGAAATATCATCGATATTGAGTCCCAACTCTGCCACTTTAGTCGCAACACCTGCTACGATTCCTTTTTGGTCTTTTCCGACAACTGTAATAATTGCTTTCATTTCACTGCTCCATTCTATTTATTTGCTTCCATTGTAGCATATTCCCCTTAAAATCGCTTAAATGTTTTAGAAAAGGTTCGGTTTTACAAATAAAAATAAGACATCCAAGAGAATCTCTTGAATGTCTGTAAATCTTA
>CADFQU010000050.1 GCA_902836505.1 Streptococcaceae bacterium | reverse complement strand
TGATGAATGTTGGGTCACCTGAGTACAATTGGTCGTAAGCTTTTGTACGAGCAAATTTAACTGTACGCAATTTCATAACGAAATCGTCAACGAATTCTTGGATTTCAGACTCAGTGTAAGTACCACGAGCCAAGTCACGTTCAGCGTAGATATCCAAAACGATTGGCACACGTCCAAGAGAAGTAGCAGCACCGTTGATTACACGGCAGACAGCCATGAAGGCGATGTTTGTCCATTGGATCGCTTCTTTTGTATCGAAGGCAGGACGACGTACGTCTACACCATAAAGGTCACCCAATTTAACAACTTCTTGAAGTGCTTGGTATTGAAGGTTTACTTCTTCACGAAGACGGATTGATTCTTCATCGATTTCAGTAATGGCATTCCAATCGTTTGCTTTTTCAGCCATCAAGTAGTCAGCTCCGTAAAGGGCCAAACGAGCATAAACCCCGATGATACGTCCGCGTGAGTATGCATCTGGAAGACCAGTTACAGTATGAGCGTGACGTGCACGACGGATGTTTGTAGTATAAGCACGGAAGATACCATCGTTAACTGTTGTTACATATTTAGTGAAGATTTCATGCACAGCTGGATCTGGCTCATATCCATTTTCTTTCAAAGTAGTTTCCGCCATACGGATACCACCACGTGGCATGAAGTTCAATTTGAACAATTCATCATTTTGGATACCGAAGATCACTTCATTTTCTTTGTCGATGTATCCAGCTGCGATATCAGCGATAGAAGTTGGACGTGTATCGTATGGGAAACGAGTTTCTTCGTAGTGAGCTTTAGTTTCTTCAACAATCTTTTTGATGTGAAGAGAACGTTCAGTTGGTCCAGCTAGGAAGCTTTCATCTCCATCATATGGAGTGTAGTTAGCTTGAACGAAGCGAGAGACACTGGCTCTTTCTTTCCAGTCTTCCCCTTGGAAGCCTTCCCAGGCTTTGTCAAAAATGTCTTGTGCTTCAACAACTGTTTTAACAACCATGTTTAAATCCTCTTTTGTCTTTCTAGCAACAAATCTGTTGCACTTACAATAGTAGTATACCACATAGAAATCGGTTTCACAAAGGGAATAACAAAAAGATAATGTATTCTTTTATAATACAGAGCAGGAGTTTTGAATAAACTGTATTATATTTTTGCCTTGAGAAAAGTGGGAATTAGTAGGAAAAAATCCTTAATAGAGATATAATGAAAAAGGAGGTTGCCTATGCTCATATTTCCTTTAGTAAATGATACGAGCCGTAAGATCATTCATATAGATATGGATGCCTTTTTTGCGTCCGTTGAAGAACGCGACAATCCCCAATTAAAGGGAAAGCCGGTCATCATCGGACATGATCCCCGTTTGTCTGGCGGACGAGGAGTGGTATCGACCTGCAATTATGAGGCTAGAAAATATGGCGTCCATTCGGCGATGAGTTCCAAAGAAGCCTATGAACGGTGTCCTCAGGCCGTTTTCGTCCCTGGCAACTACGAGAAGTATCAGGCAGTCGGTCTCCAAGTCAGAGAGATTTTTAAACGCTATACAGACTTAATTGAGCCCATGAGCATCGACGAAGCCTATCTGGATGTGACCAACAATAAGCTTGGTATTCATTCTGCTGTCAAAATAGCCCGCTTGATTCAGCATGACATTTGGAATGAATTGCACTTAACCGCTTCTGCTGGAGTTTCCTACAATAAGTTTCTAGCAAAAATCGCCAGTGATTACCAGAAGCCTCGGGGACTGACCGTCATCTTACCCGAGCAGGCTCAAGAGTTTTTGAGTCAGCTGGACGTAGCTAAGTTTCATGGTGTGGGGAAACGGACGGTAGAGCGACTACATGATTTGGGAATTTATACGGGAGCAGATCTCTTAGAAGTTCCAGAAATGACTCTAATCGATCACTTTGGTCGCTTTGGTTTTGACCTCTATCGAAAGGCCAGGGGGATCCATAACAGTCCTGTCAAGAGTAATCGCATTCGCAAGTCTATTGGAAAAGAACGCACCTATCGAAAATTGCTGGTGGCAGAAGATGATGTGCTAAAAGAACTAGCCAACCTATCTGAAAAGGTGGCGAACAGTTTGACCAAGCATCAGAAAATTGGTAAGACCTTGGTTCTCAAGATTCGTTATGCAGATTTTACAACCTTGACTAAAAGACGAAGTTTAGAAGAAGCTACCAGAGATCCAGAAGTCATTCAAAGAGTGGCCCAGGAGCTCTATCAGAGTCTGGAGGCCAACCCATCAGGTATTCGCCTCTTAGGATTGACCCTCACTAATTTTTCTTCTGAGTCTCAGGAATCGTATGAAGGATCTTTAATAGAAGAAACCCCGTAGGTATACTTGCCCTACGGGGAATTTTTAACTAGTTTTTGAAGAAATGTTGAATCTCTTCCTCTGTGAGTCCGATCATGGGATCAATGCTTAAGTAATTGTCTTCTGTTAATCGGTAGCCTTGTTGAGAAGGTTGGGAATCAGATGAGTCAGAGTGGTTTTCAACTGAGACGAGCTTGCTCTGGGGCTCTGTTTTTTTAGCGGGCTCTTCCAGATGGACAGGGCTCTGTGAGGAAGAGTCTGTACGCTGAGGAGGCACATCAGAAAAGCGTTCAATCAGATAGGTTTTGCGAGCAGTACCAGTATTCTGTGTCGCAAAGTGAAATGCAGTGTATTCTCCCAGGAGGATGAGCTTGCTCTTGGAACGAGTAATGGCCGTGTAGATCAGATTGCGTTGAAGCATCCGTCGACTCTGATTGGTCAAGGGAAGAATGACCACAGGGAATTCGCTCCCCTGAGACTTATGGATACTCATGGCATAGGCCAGGCGAATCTTGTACCATTCATTGCGTGGGTAGACCAATTCATTGCCGTCGAATTGAATGGTGAGTTCATCTTGCTTGGATTCAGTATATTTAGCCGGTAAGAGGTCGGTGATGTAACCAATATCTCCGTTAAAGACATTGCTCTCAGCATCGTTGACTAAGTGGATGACCTTGTCACCATTTCGATACTGGCAATCCAGCGCTTGAAAGAATAGAGCATCTGTTTCTAATGGATTGAGAAGCTCTTGCATGAGGCTGTTTATTTGATCAATACCTGCAGAACCGCGATACATAGGAGCAAGGACTTGGATGTCCCGGGCCGGGATGCCGTTGCGAAGGGCAGCGCTGGTGATTTTTTCAATCATGGGGGCGACGAGCTCGCTCGGCGCTTCAAAGTAGGAACGATCCGGCTTTTTCTCCGTGAAGTCAGGAGGCAGGTGACCTTTTCGAATCTGACTGGCCAAAGTGACGATGGTTGAATCCTCGCTTTGACGGAAGATGTGTTCCAATTTGACTTGAGGGATGCTTGGGATCTGTAAGAGATCGGACAAGACTTGTCCAGGACTCACAGAAGGAAGTTGATCGGCATCACCAACAATTAAGAGTTTAGTATTGGAGGAGATATTGCTGAGAAGCTGATTGGCTAACCAAGTATCCACCATAGAAAATTCATCGACAATGATGAAGTCAGCATCTAAATAATCGTCCAGGTGACTCGTGTCGTCGTCTCCCGTCATTCCCAAATGGCGATGGATGGTTGCACTAGGAAGACCAGTTAGTTCACTCATCCGGCGGGCTGCTCGACCGGTTGGAGCAGCTAAGAGAATTGGTAATTGAGATTTCTTCCGAAGGTCCAATTGGTGCAGGCGAGCGTAGGTTCCGATAATCCCATTGATAACGGTTGTCTTTCCTGTTCCTGGTCCACCTGTTAGTACAAAGACTTTCTGCTGGATCGCTTCCTGGATGGCCTTCCGTTGTATGGGATCGTAGTGGATAGCAAGCTCTTTTTCAATCTGTTTGATTGTTTCCTCGATTTTTTCTAGCTCGAAAGATTCTTGCTTTCCTTTTTCTAGTAGGCGACCGATATGGCTTCGGATCCCTTCTTCTGCAAAGAAGAGGCTGTTGTTGAAAATCTTAGTGTCAATGTTTTGCACCTTGTCTTCTTCGATGAGGCCGGCCAATTCTTGGGCAATGCTGGCTGGATCTAGCTCGACGGGCCGGGATGCTTCTAAGAGTTGGATGGTGGCCTGGAGCAATTCTTTGGCTTCAACGTAGGTGTCCCCTGTTTCTAATGAGAGGGTCAAAAGACTATGGACAAGCCCAGCTCGGAAACGTTCAGGTGCATCACTGGCAATCCCTAATTCTTCTGCTAGTTGGTCGGCAATCTTAAAGCCCATTCCTTGAATATCTTCGACCAGTTGATAGGGAGACGATTCGACGATTTGCAAGGTTTCTTCCTTGTAGAAATCTTGGATTTGGAAGGCTAGTTTATTGGGGATGCCATAGTTAGCAAGTTGGGCGAGGACCCGTTCCGTACCATAGTTGAGCTGTAGTTTTTCGACAAAGGCCTCGCGATTCTTTTTAGAAAGTCCGGAGATAGAGGCCAGCTTTTCAGGTGCTTGAAGGATTTTATCAATAGTATCCTCACCATAGAGATCCACGATCTTTTGGGCGGTTTTGAGTCCAATTCCTTTAAAATGGTCGCTAGAAAAGTATTTAACCAAGCCTTTGCTAGTGGGTTTGGCTCGTTCATAGCGAGTCATTTGCAACTGTTGGCCATATTTCGGATGATGGACCAGTTCTCCCCAGAAGGTATAATCTTCTCCTTCGACGATATCCGCCATTGTTCCAGTGACGATAATTTCAAAGTCATCGTAGTCCTCTGCATCTGTATCGTTGATATCCAACAATAAGATACGGAAAAAACTACTTTGATTTTCAAAAATGACCCGCTCAATGGTTCCTGAGAAATAGTATTCCATGCAGAGTTTCCTTTTAAGTAGTAATCAGAGAGATCATCTCTCACGAAGATATTGAAAGAGGCTGGGACAAAATCCTAGCCTCTCAATTGTCTTTGGATTGTCGAGCAAGACGCAGTGGTTGATTGGGCTCTACTACGCTGATTTCATCAGCTTTTACAGTCCTACTCAACTGTGCGGAGGTGGGACGACGAAATCGAATTCTAACGAATGACCGATTTCTGTCCCACTCTCATCATGGGTTAATAAGTCTGGAATGGAAGGAGTGGCCAGAGGCGAAGAACGGCTTCTCCTTTGATTTGATCCTTCTTGAAAGCCCCAACCTGTCGGCTATCTTTTGAAACGATGCGATCATCACCAAGGAGTAGATACTCGTCATCCAAGAGCTTTTTCGTGAAGGTCGCACTTCCGTCTTTATCAACGGTGAAAGCTTCGGCTATCTGTGCCATTTGGCGGAAGAGCTCTCCATTTTCTTCGAACCCTTTTCCAGAATAGGTTGACTGTAATTTATCCTCTTTGAATTTTTGAATGTATTCTTTCAAGTAGGGCTCGTCAGTTTCTTTGCCGTTGATATAGAGGACATCGTTTTTGTACTCAATTGTTTCGCCAGGGAGTCCAATGACCCGTTTAACGATTTCTTTGGTTTTTCCATTTTCTGTTTCACTAGCGACTACGATATCAAAACGGTCGATAGGTAGTTTATTGATAACAAGAAGGTATTCACTGTCTGCCAAGGTTGGATCCATAGAATGGCCATCGACACGTACGGGAGTCCACAGATAAATACGCGAGAGAATAATGGCTCCAATAATTAGGCCAAAGAGCGCCCATTCTTTCAGGAAAGAACGGACTGGATTATTTGATTTTTTTGAACGTTTCATAACTTATCTTTCTATCAATTTTTTTGCTTTTTCTGTATTTTTAAAGTGAAGTTTGGCACTGTAGTCAAGGGCTTGAATGCCATAGGCCTGTAATAGTTGAGCAGCAACCTTATCTGAGGGAGTACCAGCCCCACTAGGAAGGGTATAGCCTAGTTCTTTACTCAAGTCTTCCAGATTTTGGAGGAAGAGGTCACGAGCAATAATGGAACTCACAGCGACCGCCAGGTATTTTCCTTCGGCCTTCTCTTCTAGGGTGACGACTTGTGGGACCTGATTCGCTTCTGCCTGAACATAGCGATCATAGTTTTTCTTGGTCGTAAAGGCATCGACCACAATTTTTTGAGCTTTTGCCCCTTGCTGCAAGAGCAAAAAAATAGCCTGATTGTGGAGAGCGACCTTGACAGAAACCGCATTGTAGCCAGAGGCGATGACCTGATTGTATTTTTTAGGTGTCAGCAGTAAGGCCTGATGTGGGATTTCTTTTTTGAGGATCGGTGCGAGAGCTCGAATTTTTCGATCATCCAGGGTCTTAGAGTCCCCAACTCCTAGACTTTTTAAGCGGGCATGTTGGTCCGGGCTGACCAGTGAAGCCACTACAGCAAGCCCTCCAAAGTAAGAGCCGTTTCCGACTTCGTCTGTTCCGATTAAGGGGAAGTCTTGTCCGGCCTGTGCTTGGTCTATCGGATCTTGTTGGTAACCGAAGAACTCTGCATAGCGCGTCGCCTGACTACCTTGTAGGACAACTTTTCCTGATGTGTAAATCGAAATTGTTGCACCAGGTGCCTTAAAAAAATAACGGATATATGGATTTTTTGAAGGTGCCAAATGGTCTTGGTACTGACCAACAAATGCTTGGATATCCTCATTTTGAGGGGACAATGTAATTGTTTCCATAGTCCTTATTGTATCATAAAAGCTAGATGAAAGGCCAGAAAAAGACCAGCCGAGTTTAGTCTGAAAGAACTTCTTTTAGGCTTGCTTCAATTGCTTGAGGATCGGTTTTTGAAGAGAAGCGGTGGACGACCTGGCCTTGGCGATTAATCAAGAATTTGGCGAAATTCCATTCAATGCGGGAGCCCAAAGGACCGCTAGCCTGTTCTTTTAACCATTGGTAGAGGGGGCTGGCTTCTTTCCCATTGACTTTTATTTTGGCGAAGCGAGGG
>CADFQU010000049.1 GCA_902836505.1 Streptococcaceae bacterium | reverse complement strand
GGCTGGCTAAGGCGACTATCGCTGGCCCACCCTGGGTCAAGATAATTTTTTTATTAGAAGTCACAGCACCATAAGCTGCTACACCAATAATAAAGAGCAGAAAGATCGCGACAATTTCACTATTTTTAGCTATAAAGAGGCCATAGAGGAGGAAGACACCGATTAGAGCATTATAAATGCCTTGGTTTTTGAAGAGAACCGTCACAGATGGACGAGTCAATTCTTCCTGATCCATATTAAAGACACGACTAGTCGATGCTGAGTGGGTTGCTACACTCTCTAGATAAAAAATATAAAAATGTTCGAAAGCAGCAAGGCTTGCAAAAACAATGGTTAAGACAGACATATCATTCTCCTTTTAATCAAAATGTCATTTGTTCGAGACCAGACACCAACTTTTCGAGTAAGTGATTCAACTGATTCCGCTCTTGTTCAGAGAGAATCTGATCCATCTGGGCTTTTACCTGTAGATGATGCGCTGGAGGATGGACCAACAACCGATCTGTGGCAAGCTCCGTCAGTTCCACCACAACCTCCCGTTGATTTTCTGGATTGCGACTACGAATAACATAGCCCCCAGCTTCTAAGACCTTGAAGTGGCGGGTTAAGGCTGCAGGGTCAATCGCTAGCTTCTCCTGAAGGGCAGCTTGGCTACACGGCGCTTCTGCTAATAAGAACTGAAGCATCTGATAACGGGTCAGACTAATTCCCAATTGTTTTTCAAATAATTGGGTCGAAGACTGATCAGCTAGCTTCAACCGATAAAGCAAGTCATGCATTTCTGCCATTCCTTCTCTCCGATCTTTTGTTGATTTATCAATAATTGACTTGTCAAGTATATCATCTAAAAAAAGTCGAGGCAAGAAATTTGCTCACCTCAGAGGAAATTATCTCCTCCTAAGAAAAACAAAGTAAAAGACCACCGGATTTGGTGGCCTTTTAGGGAGATTATTATGAAAAAGAAAAGTTTTAGGATTTCATAAACAAAGTTAGGAGGTCTTTGTTTATGGTTTTATTATATCGGATTTATCTTAAAGATTTCTTAAGGAATTATTTCATTTTCAAAACAAATTGTTTACGGATTCTTTTCATAGCGCTATTTCAGCAACAAAGAAGTCTTGCTTTGTCAAAGAAGTTAACTTTTTTCTTGTTTAAAATAGAGACGAATCTCATCCAAATGACGAATCGCATGATTCACATCCGGTTTGTAATCCAAAAAATTAATACTCCCGATTCCTGCATTGTCTGCCAGATCAATATCCAAGGTTCGATCACCAATATAATACGTTTCACTCCGATCCAGCTGGTACTTGTCCACTAGGTAATCGACTCCTTCTGGGTCTGGTTTTCTCCTGAAGCCATTGTCAGTTGTAACGACCTCTTGGAAATAGGATAGAATCCCTAAATCTTCCAGAATTGGATAGGCGTTCTTTCCCTTGTGGGTATAAATGAATTGAACAATCCCTTCCTCTTTAGCCCAAGCTAAAATGTCTCTAGCTCCTGACATTAGATGGACCTGGGCATTTTTCTCACGCAGACTAGAAGCGCGATAGCGATTCATCTCTTCCGCATCCAAGTCATGCTCTCTAGCCACTTCTTCAAGCAGAGCCTGGACAGACTGTTTGAGGATAAAGGCATAGACCGCTTCCCGGTCAAAGTCTAGAGAGTAATGGGCATAAGTCTCTGCGATTCCATCCAAAATAGCTTCATAAGAGTCTAAAAGCGTCCCATCCAAATCCCAAATAAAAGCTCGTGTCATAGGTCTTATTCCTTCCATTTTCGATGATAGAGTGTTTTTAAGAAAAACCAGCGAAATCCATTGTCCAAGAGGGTACCTGCCCAAATACCTGGTAAGCCCCAGCCAAGGACGACCCCCATCAGATAACCAGAGCCAATCCGTATCACCCACATACCGATAGTGGTCGCATAAAAAGGAAGGCGGGCATTGCCCAAACCTTGCCAAACCGCCGTATAGATGACGGTCCCAGCTGTCAGAGGTGTTCCAAGTAAGGAGAACAAAATGACAGACAAGGAGGCGACAAGGGCACCTGGATCCTTGGTGTAAAGGGCTGTTAAAGGACTTCCAAATAAGAAGATAGTAAGGGCAAGGGGAAACATGGAGAGAAAGGAGAGCCAGAAACTCCGACTGGTGATTTGCTTGATACCTTGCCAATCATTCTGTCCCAAACTTTTAGCGACCAACATGACTGTCGCTGTCGCAATCCCAAAAGCCGGCATATAGTTGAACTGGGTTAAGACTTCCCCAATGGCATTCCCAGCTACCGCTCTGGTCCCAAAAACAGCCACCATAGCAATGATGACAATATCCCCCGCTCGCATCATGAGCCGTTCACCAGCAGCAGGCAAGGCTAAGGAGAGCAAGTCTCGATCCAAGCCCCAACGAAAAGGAGCCAAGGGTAGTTGAACTTGACGCCAGAGCAAGTAGCTCCCTAGCAGGCGAGAAAGAACCGTTCCTAAGGCAGCCCCAGTGATGCCCAGCCTAAAAACAAATATCAAGATGCCAGATAACAAAGCATTCAGCACATTGGTCAACAAACTGACATACATAGGTGTCCGCGGGTTGTAGGCCACACGGACTAGGGCTCCAAAAGTTGTCATGAGGCCCAAAAGCAAAATACTTCCTCCGACAAGGGATAAATAAATTCCTCCGGCTTCTGCAACTGCGATTTCAACTCCCAAAAGGGCAATCAATTCCTTGCCAAAGCAGAGGGATAAAGCCCCTAAAACAAGACTTAATAAAACCGTTACTTTGATGGCTTCGGTGGCCTGACGAGCTATGGCTTTCTGATCTTTTTGTCCCATACTTTTGGACAAGAGGCTCACGACCGCTGCTCCAAGGGCGATAAAAATAGCTTGGTAAATCGTGATGATATTACCTGCAACGGATACACCCGATACGGCTACTAAACCCAACTGAGCGACCAAGTAGCTATCTACCATCCCCATGAGCATTTGGAGAAAATTTTCTCCGATGGCTGGAAGGGCAATCCTTAAAATTTGTCGATCTACTTGTTGTTGACGAGACACACTTTCCTCCTGATGAAAAGAAACTCAGTTAGTTTCCCAACCGAGTTTACTTCCTCTCTTTTAAAGTCCTAGATAAGTTTCTACTGCAGACTGCATCTCTACTGCTGCAACAGTAGTCTTGTGACGAACTGGAGCTGTTTCAAGACCATCCACTGCTGGTGGCAAGGCAACGCCTGAAATCTCATGCAACTGAGCCAAGGCTTCAAAGTCGCTCAGTCCTGATTTTCCAGTGACAGCTTCTACTGCAACTACTGGGAACTTGTACGGACTAGCAGTTGATGCAATCACGGTCTTAGCCGCATCGCCTGTCGCTTCTTGGTATTTTTTAAATACGGCTGAGGCAACTGCTGTATGAGGATCCTCAATATAAGAATCTGATTCGTAAACACGTTTGATTTCTGCAGCTGTTTCTGCTTCAGTCGCATACTCAGCTGCAAAAAGATCAAGAATTTCTGCATCAAAATCAGTCAACTCATACTGACCTTGGGTGTTCAAGGCACTCATAAGTTCAGCTGTCTTAACTGCATCATTTCCCAAAAGATGGAAAATCAAGCGCTCCAAGTTTGAAGAGACCAAGATATCCATAGATGGGCTAGTGGTTACTTTAAACTCACGCTTCTTGTCATAGACACGAGTTTTAAAGAAGTCTGTCAAGACATTGTTGTCATTTGAAGCACAGATCAACTTGCCAACTGGTAGGCCGATTTGTTTGGCGTAAAAGGCAGCCAAGATATTTCCAAAGTTTCCTGTCGGTACGGTGAAGTTAACCTTATCACCTGCATTAATTTCGCCACTTTTAACAAGCTGGGCGTAGGCATAAACATAATAGACAATCTGTGGGACCAAACGACCGATATTCATAGAGTTAGCTGATGAGAACTGAAGCTTGTTGGCTGCCAATTTTTCACGTAGTTCAACATCATTGAACATCTGTTTCACGTTTGTTTGGGCATCGTCAAAGTTTCCATCAATAGCGATCACATGGGTATTGTCCCCAGTTTGCGTGGTCATTTGCAACTCTTGCACCTTGCTGACACCATCTTTTGGATAAAAGACGATAATTTCAGTACCTGGAACATCCGCGAATCCTGCCATAGCAGCTTTCCCAGTATCTCCAGATGTTGCTGTCAAGATGACAATCTTATTTTCCAAGCCGTGTTTCTTGGCAGCAGTTGTCATAAAGTATGGCAAGATAGACAAGGCCATATCTTTAAAGGCAATGGTTGAACCGTGGAAAAGTTCCAAGTTGTATTGGCCATTCAGCTTAACAAGAGGGGCAATGGCCGGAGTGTCAAACTTGCTGTCATAGGCATTGGTGATACAGTAGTCCAACTCTTCAGCTGTAAAGTCATCCAAGAAGGCTGACAAAACAAGCTTTGCCACTTCTTGGTAAGAAGCGTCTTTCAATGTGTCAAAATCCAAGTCCACCTTTGGATAACTCACTGGAGTGAACAAGCCTCCATCTGTTGCCAAACCTTGCAAAATCGCTTGGCTGGCTGTTACTGTATTTTTCGCATCACGCGTTGATTGATAAACTAATGTCATGTAAATTTCCTCATTCTGTTCCTTTAGTGTACGGGCTAGACTGTTCTAGCTTTTGTACAATCCATTCCATTATACCATGAATCCTTCTGAATTTTATCAGTGAGAATGAAATTGTCTGAAAAAAGGGCCCTTCTTGCAAACTGAAAATCAACGAAAACCTCTCTTCATCGATTTATCTGCCCCCCGACTCTCGCTACTCTCTTTTCACTTGTTCATAGGAGTCCTTGCCGTCATTGAGCTTGTCCCAAATGACAACCTTTCCTTCTTCCAATGATTTTTGAACATCAATGATCCGCTGGTTAGAAGAGCCTCGGAACTGCAACATCAGGTTGCGTTTGCTCTTATCATAGCGACCATCCACTAAGATATCAATCAGCGAAAGCAGCTCCAGTTTGTCCGGTGTTTCCAGCATCATTTCTTCCCAGGTGTAGCCGGTCCAAGACCAGATATCTTTGTCAGGCAACTCTCTTTTCACCCGCTTGACCAAGGGCAGCAAGATGCCAGTGTTGAGAAAAGGTTCCCCCCCAAGCAGGGTCAAGCCCTGAACATAGGGTTGGGCCAAATCGGCCATGATCTGTTCTTCTAACTCTTTGGTATAGGGAATGCCAGCGTTGAAAGACCAAGTTGCTACATTATAGCAGCCTTCACAGTGAAACATACAGCCACTGACATAGAGGGAGTTGCGGACGCCTTCGCCATCCACAAAGTTAAAGGCCTTATAGTCAATGATTCGCCCCTTACTCAGCTCCTCACTTTTCCATTCTTGAGGTTTGGGATTGTTCATGACACCTCCCCATCTAACTCTATCCAGTAGCGCTGACTTCTGTCGATTGTATTTTCGTAAACACCGTCAGCAGATAGAATCGTGCGACGGCTAGCTTCGTTGTCTTCATCACAGGTAATCAGCACTCGTTCTAGTCCTTGTTTTCGAGCCTCTGCTAGTCCTAGCTCTAGCTGCAACTTAGCCAAGCCCTTTCTGCGTTGACTGGGCCGGATGGAATAGCCAATGTGACCACCCTCTACAAATAATTTGTCATTCAAGGACAAGCGCAGGGCTAAAAAGCCCAGAGGGTAGCCAGTCTCATCAAAGGATAAAAATTGAATGGCAGGAACCCAGCCTTCTGGCAGATTCTCAGTATCCTCCTGCTGCTCTACAATTCGCAACCAATCCGCAAAATCCTTTGCTCGCTTCCAAGTGGAGCCCATGCCACCGTGCATATAGGATTTTGCAGCATCGAACTCAGCAATCATCTCTAAAATCGCGTCTTTATCTTCTAAAGTTGGTCGTTGTAACTTCATAAACTTTCCTCAATCTAAATCAATCCAATACCGCTCCGTTCCATTTCGAACATCCTCTAAAGCTCCGCCATTAGCTAAGATAACAGCTCTGCTGGCAAGATTTCCTGTGCCACAAGTTACCAGAGCTCGTTTGATATTCTTTTCCTTAGCAACTTGTAAACCTTGGCGGAGGGCCTCTTTAGCATAGCCTTTGCCCCTTTCAGAGGGACGGATGGAATAGCCAATATGGCCAGCATAATTCAGCAATCCCTCATTCAGTCTCAATCGCAGATTCAAAAATCCTAGAGCACGACCTACATCATCAAATGATGCAAATTGAATAGAAGGAACACGATTTTCCGGCAATCCTATTCCCATTTCTTTATTATGGTTAGTTTCCAACCACTCTTCATAATCAAAGTTCTCAGCATCCCAAAATCCGCCGTCGTGGGCTGATTGAGTCGCTTCAAATTCTGCCATCATCTCTAAAATTGTTTCTTTATCTGCCAATGTTGGTCTGCGTAATTCCATCCTTACCTCCCCATAAGAGAAAAGTGAGAGCGGACTCTCACTTTTATTTTTTCTTAGATTTTTTTAAAAATTTTTCTCTAAGACTAGCCACTCGGTCTTTTTTATTGACTCCACCTGTCGAATGTTTTTCGTGGAATCGTTGAACCTGGGCCTTGCCCTTATCGTCTAGTTGGTATTTTCCCATAATCTTCCTTTTCTAATCTGTTACTTGGTGTCCAGCTGATTTAATCGTGGACCCATTCATGTGTTTGACACGCGCAGCGATTTCTTTATGTCGTCCATTGACCATGGGGCGAGCTTGTGGGTTTCCAAGATAGCCACAGGTCCGTTTGACCACATCAACTGTTTTTGGATCGCTATTTCCACAGTTTGGACAAGCAAATCCGCGCTCAGTCGGCGTGAAATCTCCTTCAAAATCACACTTGTAACAACGGTCAATCGGTGTATTGGTTCCGAGATAACCGACCCGGTCATAGGCATAATCCCAAACCGCCTCAAGGGCTTTTGGATTTTGTTGGAGCACAGGGTATGCACAATAATGGATAAAGCCA
>CADFQU010000048.1 GCA_902836505.1 Streptococcaceae bacterium | reverse complement strand
ACTTTTCCGCAAAGCCCTTGCGAGGTGGCAGGTCACCTGATTTTCCATGCCCTGGGAAATAAAAGTCCATAGGAATGACCGCAAATATACCCGAATGGTAGAAGGTCTCTTCATCGACTCCTAACCATTCCCTTAAGCGGTCCCCACTCTTGTCCTTCCAGTAGAGGCCTGCTTCCTGTGTCTTAAGGCCAGGTGCCTGTCCGATAATATTGATTCGAGCTGTCTTTGGTGCCGCAAACAAGGGCTCGATCCTCTTATCCGTATAGTCTTTGTTTTGTGGATCGGCCATGATAGCCTCTTTTATCCTCTTTAGTTGGTCCATTTCTCCTCCTCTAAGCAAAAACTCAGCCAGCAAATGCCGACTGAGTAGCGTCTTATTTGATGAGTTCGTAGATGGCTTCTGCGTAGATTGCAGCTGCACGGTAGAGATCTTCTACATCAGTAAATTCATTGGCTTGGTGCATAGTGTTCACATAGTCTGGGAACATGGCACCGAAGGCAACCCCACGTTTTAATAGACGACCAAAGGTCCCACCACCGATTACTTGCTCATGACCTTTCAGTCCGGTTTGTTTTTCATAGACACGCAAAAGCGTTGAGACCAATTCATCTTCCATTGGAACATAGTGAGGGGTGTGGCCGTGGGCTGACAAGCTAACGGATGCCACTCCTTCTACTTTTTCAAGTCCAGCTTTGATGGTTTCTGGATCTGTTCCTTTAGGGTAACGAATGTTCAAAGCAATGGTGTTATCTGAGCTGTTTTCGTCGAAGTTGAAGACACCCGCATTCATGCTCAGAGCCCCCATCTTTTCATCTGTATGGGCAATGCCTAGTTTCTCACCAGCAAAGTCTTCGTGAAGAAGAGAAGCTGACACCTGCAAGTAAGCTTTGGCATCACCACCGAAGTCAAACTGGTGCAGGAAGAGGGCCAAGTAGGTCGCTCCATTGATCCCAGCTTCTGGAGTAGAGCCGTGGGCAGATTTCCCGATAATAGTGAGCTTAAATTTACCGCCATCTTCTGTTGCAACTTCATAACGAAGTTGGTGTTCATTGGCAAAGGCCTCCAAAAGACTAGCTAGATCTGGTAATTGACCAGAAACGACTGCAGTCGCTGACTCAGGGACCATGTTTTCACGAAGGCCACCGGT
This sequence comes from Streptococcaceae bacterium, assembly GCA_902836505.1. Taxonomy (GTDB): domain Bacteria; phylum Bacillota; class Bacilli; order Lactobacillales; family Streptococcaceae; genus Streptococcus. The sequence continues at coordinate 5,885 of CADFQU010000048.1, read as the reverse complement.
AAAGCTATGAAGATGCGCTTGACCTGTATTTTGACCACCGAAGTGAAGGTACTCAGTAATGTTTCCTTTTTCCCCGTTGATGATTGGGAACTCCGCATCTGGAGAGAAGCCAAAGTCTGGATCAGGAAGTCCGACGTGTTTGAAATAGTAATCCATATCGCCCCAACCAGATTCTTCATCTGTACCGACGACAAAACGCACGCGCTTAGATACAGGCAATCCGAGATCCTTGATAATCTTCAAACCATAGTAACAAGCTACTGTAGGTCCTTTATCATCTGATGAACCACGCGCATAGAGCTTGCCATCGATAATCTCTGGTTTGTAAGGATCTGTGTTCCAGCCACTACCTGCAGGCACCACGTCCATGTGGGCAAAAATCCCGAGCTCTTCTTCCCCTTGTCCAAAGGTGAAGTGTCCAGCATAGTTATCCACGTTGGTTGTTTCGTAGCCATCACGCTCAGCGATTTCCAAGAATTTCTCAAGAGCTTTGACGGGTCCAGGTCCATAAGGGTGAGTCGCATCTGCTTGGCTGTCATCTCGTTCTGAGTTGATTTCCAAGAGGCTGAAAAGGTCAGCCATCATTTCTTCGCGACGTTTTTCTACTTCTGCTTTAAAGTCAATTGTTGTCATGCATTCCTCCGTTATTTCGATTTAAATTGAACACTCCAAAATCCCATCAGCGACTATCTACTAGCCTGCCAAAGGATTCTAGAAAACCGGACTTGTATCGTAGGAGACGAGACCATCCGGTTCTTTCAGTTTCTATTAGCGTTTTTCAATGATTTCGTCTACTGGCAAGCGGTAGCTAGGTTCTACCTTCTCCGCTGCGTAACCGACTGTAATCAAGAGTTCAGGACGGAAACGCTCTTCGATTTCCAAGACTTCATTGACTTTTGATTTGTCAAAGCCAAGGATGATGTTAGAGCCGATCCCTTGGTCAGTCAAGGCCAATACCAAGTTCATCGCGACCAATCCAGCATTTAATGCCAAGTAATCGCTGATCTGTTGTTCATTGTAGCGAGCATATTCTGCGGGAAGATTTTGCATGAAGTATTGCAACTGCTCCTCTGTGAAGTTTTTGACCCCACCAACACGCGCAATCTTCCGAGCCCGACGTTGCAAATCGGTGTCCGTAAAGAGAGCGATGGTCACAGGTGCTTCCATGATTTGGTCATAGTTCCCACCATAAGCTACTTTTGCCAATTCCGCATTTTTCTGGCGAACGACCACGAATTTCCATGGTTGGCTATTGTGCGTACTTGGAGCTAAGGTCGCAATTTCAATAGCTGTCCGCACATCCTTGGGATCGACCGGCTGGTCTGTGAAATGCTTGATCGCATGACGTTTTTTGTTGAGTTCTAGGAATTTCATAGTCAACTTCCTTTTCTAATTCTATTACCTCTATTTTAACACAAAATGAAAGAGCTTGCAGAGTTTTTTCATTGAGGAGCCTACTTCCTTTTCAACAACCCCTTTAGCCCTTCTACGGGATCCGATCATTCTGATGCAGGACCTTCTTTTTCAAAGATCTGACCACTAGAATCTTGGAATTTATTAATGATATCGTCGTAGCGAGACTTTCTTTCTTCCTCATAGAGTTTGTTGATTTCTTGATAGTTCAACGGATTTTCAAACTTTGGTTCTGGCTTGCGACCGAGGAAATCCATAGTCGCAAGAAGAAGCAAGATCAGAATCACTAAAGAGGTCCACCCAGTTTCCTTCTTAGGTAGGCGAACTCCCTTGGTCGAAAGAGATTTCCAACTAGGGGATTGAGGCAAGAGCTCATAGATTCTCTTTTGAGTCGGGAAGAGGGTCAACAATGCATACAAGGTCAGAAAGAGAAATGAAAAACTATGGACAGAAATCCAACTATACTTAATTTTCATCTTAAAGGCCTTATAGCCAGCTCCCCCCATATACACTTCTAGAGCGAAGACAGCAATCATCAACAGACAGAAAATCAGGAATTGGACTTTCCATAGTTTTCTTAATCCTAAATACTCTTTTTTGAGCGCCTTTTCTTTGTCCTTAGCTTGGTCTACTCCTACTGGAGCTTGGGTGCTTGGTTTTATTTCACTATTGCTTTCATTTGACCTTACTTTCGCTTCAACCGCTTCTACCTGTCTAGCAAAATAGTCCTCCGCTTCCCTGATGACTTTTCTAAGATTTTCTTCCGTCAGCTTATAAGGAAAACCATTAATCACCCAATTGTCTTTCTTGTCTGGTTTATCTGGCTTCATAACCTGAAGATCAAAGTGTCGTCCAATCAAGCTTATTGAAAAAATGGCTCCATAAAAATCAGATGCAACCGTAAAATCAACACCATAAAATATCTTAGACTTAACCAGTTTGTTCGCTTCTATAAAGGAAACATCCTTTGTAAACGTCGATCGGATTATCTCTTGTACTTGGGAAACATTTGCTTCAACTGTAGCAGGATCACGGGGAAGTGTTAAACCAAAAACCGTATCGGCGGAAGCATTCATTCCCAACTTCCCTTCTAGACTATCTTTAAACCAATCCAAGAAAGAAGTCATATTGGATACTGTTAGATCAATGGACTGATGGAGTGGGAATGCTTGGTCCTCTACAGCAGACACTGTTGGGTCTATCTCTTCTAGGACAAACTGCTGACCCGCTATCTCAAGGCTAAAAAAAGCTGGATAATGAGGCAAATGACAAGTAAAGAGAACCCTAAATGGCTCATTTTTTTCGAAGGGTCTTCTCCAGAAGTCTATTTTTGCGATTCCCTCAAAGGTAGATTCTATCATTCTTTTAAGGAGAAAACGCTTTTTTAAGAGATTATCAGGAGTCAGTGCTTCAGAAAACATAAGGCCAGGTTGATCCAAATAAGTTTTGATCTTTTCAAAGCTATCTCGAAAACGATCTAGATCATATAAAAACTCCATCCCGAATCTTTCAGGCCCCCATAAGAGAGATACATCGTTACCTTCAACCATCATATTCACTGTTATCTTATACTCTTCAAGATAAATTTCAAGAATAAAAGTCGGACCATAGGCGCTTCTGGCCGTCGTTTCTATGTCTACAATTTCGAAATTCTCACCAAAAACATGTTGGAGTGCTTCTCGAATATCATTTACCACAAGATCTCTATGCTGATCAACAGTTAATCCCATTTCTTTGTCACTTTCCCCTTATGTGTTTTTATAGACTGAAGAAAAAGATTGACCTCCTTTAGATAGTCGTGTCGTTCAATCAAGGAAGCTAGCAACTCCCTATTATGACCCCGATAGTTATCCTCTCGTCTCAATTCTTCATACATCTCAATAAAAGGAAGGCCCTTATCCTTGGCATCTTGTAGCTCTGCTTCATAGTCGTAAGCTACCTTGCGAAATTGCAGGTTGGTCACCCCATCATCTTTAACATCAATCAGCGCATACTGGGCTCTGTGATTTTGTAGGGGCATCCAGTCAAAATAAGGCATACCAATGGTGCCGGGATTGATGATTTGCTGACCCTGACTACCATAGCGAAGCAACTGCTTGTGGACATGACCGTAGATGCCCACATCGGTCTGGTCATCGAGCAATTGGTCAAAGTTTTCCGTCGCATTAGCTGGACGCAAGTCCCCACCATAATTCTTTTCTGGTAAGTTGTGGGTCAGTGAAAAGCGAATGCCGTTTATCTCCTTCTTCTCCATTAGAGGAAGCGAGCGAAGCCAATCGATCCGATTAGGATCAATTTCTTCCATGACATATTGAGTGAGACGAAGCATCTGAATCTCCTGCGGATCCTCAAGCCCGTATTCGCCATCCAAAGCCTCTAGGACACAATCGTCCCAATTTCCACGAACAGCTGCTGTAATGGGAATCGCATCCAGCAAGTCAAAAAGGTCCTCTCTTCCTGGACCTGGTAACAAAATGTCCCCTAAAAGCCAGTATTCCGTCGCGCCTTGATCACGCGCATCCGCAATCACTGCTTCCAGGGCTCTTGTATCCCCGTGGATATCAGATAAAATAGCGATTCGATGGTTCATTTTTACACCTCATTTTAAACCTAAATAGATTTGAATATAGTATAACAAAATTAGGAGTAAAACGTAAAAACCATCCATGAAAATGGATGGTTTCTCTTACGTTTAATGAATAGACTTAAGAAATCGGAAAAATTTCTTCATCGCAATCGTTTAAAATTGAATGGATTTCTCCGTCATTAACAATAACTAGATAATCAGTTGGTAAGACCAACACTTTTATAAGTTTTGGATTCCATTTCAATAGTTCAAAAGCGTGAATAGCAACAAACTCTTCATTATTTTGTTTTTGATAGCCCATAAACCAACCTGAGTCTCTCTGGTTTTGAGTATTTTGTCGTTGCAGATAGGCATGCTCATCCTCGAAGACACCTTTGGCAATCAGGATTTTATCGTCAAATCGAATTTCTGAGGGATTTATCTGCAATTCTTTAGTGAGACTAGCCTGTTCGGACTGGATCCAAAGTGCTACCGTTAAATCCGCTGTAAAATCTTTAAAAGGGTTGGCTTCATAATCAATGGAGACGAGTCTAAACTGCTGTTTTTCTACTTCTATCAGCTTATAGATACTAAACCCAACCTGAAACAAGAGCTCATTTTGAAGGTCACTTTTAGATGCCAGTATAGTTGTGATTTTTAACCACTCTTGGAAAAGTCCCTTAGAGAATTTTCCATAAAAAATATAACCGTTTCTTTCAATTCTTGTATCAAGAAGTTCCATCCTTTTTTCTCCTAAAAATACAACCCTTTACTACAAATCTTTTACCGGCTCCGCCACTTCCATCAATGGACTGGCTTCTTCCTGCTTTCCTTGTTGGAGCTTGGCTTGCACCGCCTCAGCAACTGCTCGTGGGATGCCGACTGTGACGATCTCATCTACAGTGGCTTCTTTGATCTTGGTCAGTGACTTGAAGTGTTTCATCAGCAACTGCTTGCGCTTTGGTCCCAAGCCTTCGATGCCGTCCAACTGGGAGGAGAAGGAATTCTTGGACCGTAGCTGGCGGTGGAAGGTGATGGCGAAACGGTGAACTTCATCCTGGATCCGCTGGAGAAGGAAAAATTCCTGCGAGGTGCGAGAGAGTTCGATGACTTGGAGAGGATCACCGAAGAGTAATTCATGGGTCTGGTGCTTGTCATTCTTTTGCAGACCTGCAATGGGAATATCCAGTCCCAACTCTTCTTGGATGACTTGCTTGGCAATATTGACTTGCCCCTGTCCCCCATCGATGACGATCAGATCTGGTGGCGTCAGGCCATCCCGCATGACCCGGCTGTAACGTCTGCGAATGACCTCCCGTATGCTGGCATAGTCGTCTGGCCCGACAACGGTCTTGATCTTGTACTTGCGGTAGTCCTTTTTACTTGGTTTCCCATTGACAAAGACCACCATGGCTGAGACCGGACTGGTCCCCATGATGTTGGAGTTATCAAAGGATTCAATGCGCACAGGGGTTGGAATTTGCAGAAGTTTTCCAAGATTTTCAATAGCACCTTGGGTCTTCTCCATGGATTTTTCAAGGAGATTGAACTTCTGCTCCAGACTGACACGCGCATTCTTGATGGCCAGATTGACCAACTGCTTCTTCTCCCCACGCTGGGGCTTGAGGACCTTGGTATCCACAAGGGCCTTGACCGCTTCCTCATCGATATCCTGAGGGATCAGGATTTCATTAGGAATCAAGTGAGATTTCTCTTGGTAAAACTGCCCCACATAGGTTAAAAAATCCTCGTCCGGATCATTGTAGTAAGGGAAGAGGTTGACATCCCGCTCGATCAACTTTCCCTGACGGACAAAGAAGACCTGCACACACATCCAGCCCTTGTCCACGTATGAATTCCCATTGAAAACAGAAAAATATCAAGAAGATGTTTTAAATAAGCGTTT
>CADFQU010000047.1 GCA_902836505.1 Streptococcaceae bacterium | reverse complement strand
AGAAACAGGTAAGACATCTGCCCAACTAACTCTAGAGGAAAAGAATCAACAATCGCATCGAGCTTTAGCCGTGAAGAAATTAGTGGAGGTATTCCCAGCATGGCAGAACAAGTAATCATCGTCATGAGCGATTCTCATGGTGATCGTCAGATCGTAGAAGAGATCAAAAACCACTATAAAGGAAAGGTCGATGCCATTTTTCACAACGGGGATTCGGAGTTAGAAAGTACCGATCCTGTATGGGAAGGCATTCATGTTGTCAAAGGGAACATGGACTTTTATGGGGAGTACCCTGAACGTTTGGTGACGCAATTGGGTCCTACTCGGATCATTCAAACCCATGGCCATCTTTTCCAGATTAATTTTAGTTTTCAAAAGTTAGATTTGTGGGCCCAGGAAGAAGATGCAGATATCTGCCTCTATGGCCATTTGCATATTCCGGATGCTTGGAAGGAAGGGCGTACCCTTTTTCTGAACCCTGGGTCAGTCAGTTTACCGAGGGGGCCTATTCAAGAGTGCCTCTATGCTAAAGTGGAAATTGATGCAGATTCCTATCGAGTTGAGTTTTTAAATCGGAAACATGAGGTCTATGAACCTCTTACAAAGGAGTTCGATCGATTATTGTTAATGAATTTCAGGAATTTATTCTTCGAGACGACAAGTCTTTTTTTACTCCAGCGCGCAATTTAGCTGTTTTAATTGATACCCACAATGTGGATCATGCTATCTTGGTGCTCAGTCAAATTAGCTACACTCGTGTTCCTGTTGTGACCGATCAGATGAAGTACGTAGGGACGATTTCTTTAACAGACATTCTTTCTTACCAAATGAAACATGATTATTCTGATGAAGTCTTTTCATCCATGGACATCGTTCATATGACAAAAACGGATGGAGAGCGCTTAGGGAAAGATTATACTGTGACAGAAGTCTTGCATAAGTTGGTAGAGGAATCCTTTCTACCGGTTGTTTCAGAGGATGGAGTCTTTGAAGGAATCATTACTCGAAAATCCATTTTAAAAGCCATCAACTCCCTCATGCACAATTTCTCAAATGAATACGAGATGAGGAAAATATGAAAGAATACATAGCTAGTTTTATCAAAGAAAAAGACTTAAGTGAAAATTCGCAGGCGGCCTATTCTTATGATTTGGATCAGTTCGTGGATACGATTCATAACCATGTCTCAGATACCAATCTTCGAATATATCAAGCTTCGATTAAGGATTTTAAACCAGCTGTTCAAAAACGGAAGCTTTCTGCCGTCAATCAGTTTCTATTTTATCTTTATCAACATCAGGTTATTGAGGATTACCATCGCTTGGTCCTTCCAAAAGTCTCTGTGTCCAAGAGCCACGATCAAGAGTTATTGGATTTATCCCTTTTGTGGGAAGGCTCAGACCAATCCCAAGGACGCTTGATTGCCCTCTTGATTGTCGAGATGGGCTTGTTACCTAGTGAAATTCTTCAGTTGAAAATCGTTGATATTGAACTCGATTTTCAGGTTTTACGTGTAGGGAAAGAAGGACAGAAACGGGTCTTGCGCATTCCGGATGCACTTCTGGGAGAGTTGACAGATTTGATGACGGGGACTTATTTATTTGATAACAAGGGCAAGGCCTATTCGCGTCAGTGGGGCTTCCGTCAATTAGAGTCTTTCCTATTGGAAAAAGGCTTTGAGAATCTTTCGGCGCAATCCTTACGGGAACAATACATTTTAAAACAAAGAGAACAGGGGATGGATCTGTTTAGCATCGCCCGCGAGCTCGGTTTAAAAACTCTTGTTACCTTAGAAAAGTATAAGTAATGGATATTAAAATAAAGGATTTTGAAGGTCCCTTGGATCTTCTCTTACACCTCGTTTCAAAATATCAGATGGATATTTATGAGGTTCCTCTAATTGAGGTGATCGAGCAGTACTTGGCCTATTTAACGACCCTTCAAGCCATGAGGCTAGAGGTTGCTGGTGAATACATGCTGATGGCCAGTCAGTTGACCTTGATTAAGAGTCGGCGTCTCCTTCCAAAAATTGCGGAGCAAGCAACGGATGAAGAAGATTTGGAGCAGGACCTCCTGTCTCAAATCGAAGAGTACCGGAAGTTTAAACTATTGGGTGAAAAGATGGCCCTTCAACACGAGGAGAGAGCCCAGTACTTTTCAAAACCCAAAACGGAATTAGTCTATGATGATGCTGAATTGGTCCATGACAAGACCACGATTGATCTTTTCTTGGCCTTTTCAAAATTGTTAACGAAAAAGAAGGAAGAATTTCGACAAAATCATACGACTATTGTTCGAGACGAGTATAAAATTGAAGACCTGATGAATGTTGTTCGTCAATTGTGTCAACCTGGTAAGAGAATCTTGCTACAAGATATTTTTGAGGAAGCCAAGGATGTCAACGAACTAATTACAGTCTTTTTGGCGACTTTAGAATTAATTAAAGTACAAGAAGTTGAGGCTCTTCAGGAAGAACCATTTGGAGATATTATTTTAGTAGGATTAAAGAATGAGTAAAATTGCAGAGATGGAGGCTCTCTTGTTTGTTGCAGGAGAAGATGGTTTGACGGTGAGACAGATTGCCGACCTCTTATCCCTTCCTCCCACAGGAGTAATTCAAAGTTTAGAAAAATTAGCCCAGAAGTACGAGCAGGATCAGGATTCTAGTATGGCCTTATTGGAGACAGCGTCAACCTATAAATTAGTGACCAAGTCCCAATATGCAGAGCTGTTACGTGAGTATTCAAAGTCACCAATGAATCAAAGTCTCTCTCGAGCTGCCTTGGAAACTCTCTCCATCATTGCCTATAAACAGCCGATTACTCGGATTGAAGTCGATGATATTCGTGGAGTGAACTCTAGTGGGGCCATTTCAAAATTACTTTCTTTTGAGTTGATTCGAGAAGATGGGAAGAAGGAAGTCATTGGGAGACCCAATCTCTATGTGACGACAGATTACTTTTTGGATTATATGGGGATTAACCATCTAGACGAGCTACCAATTGTTGAAGAGACGGAGTTAATCGGTCAAGAAAGCCAATTATTTACAGAAAGAACTGAGGAAATTGATGAGAATTAATAAATATATTGCTCATGCTGGTGTCGCAAGCCGGCGTAAAGCAGAGGAATTGATTAAACAAGGCCTTGTCACTGTAAATGGTCAAGTGGTCCGTGAATTGGCGACGACGATCAAGTCTGGAGACAAGGTGGAAGTAGAAGGTCAACCGATCTACAACGAAGAGAAGGTTTACTACCTTTTAAATAAACCAAGAGGAGTCATTTCCAGTGTATCAGACGATAAAGGGAGACCAACTGTTATTGATTTGTTACCGCAAGTCAAGGAACGGATTTATCCTGTCGGTCGTTTGGACTGGGATACTTCTGGTGTTCTGATTTTGACCAATGATGGTGATTTTACGGATGAAATGATCCACCCGCGTAATGAGATCGATAAGGTTTATGTTGCGCGTGTGAAGGGATTGGCGAACAAAGAAAACTTGCGTCCCTTGACTCGTGGTGTGACCATTGATGGTAAAAAGACCAAGCCAGCAACCTATGAGATTCTAAAGGTTGATCCAGAAAAGAATCGCTCAGTTGTCCAATTGACCATCCATGAAGGACGCAATCACCAAGTCAAGAAGATGTTTGAAGCCATTGGCCTCTTGGTGGATAAATTGTCTCGGACCCAATTTGGAAATTTAGACGTTTCTGGACTTCGTCCTGGTGAATACCGCCGTCTCAATAAAAAAGAAATCAGCCAATTGCATACCCTTGCGGTGACAAAGACGAAAAAATAATGAAGAAATGTGCGATCGGCCTTGTTCGTCTCTATCAACGCCTTCTTTCACCCCTCTTTCCACCTTCCTGTCGCTATAGTCCTACCTGCTCCAACTATATGATTCAAGCCATTGAACGGCATGGTTTAAAAGGGATTCTAATGGGGCTTGCTCGGATTCTTCGTTGCCATCCCTGGAGCAAGACTGGAGTAGATCCAGTTCCGGATCATTTCAGTCTGAGAAGCCACCTAGAAGAAGAGAAAAGCGAAAATTAAGTTAGTGCAAAATTTTATAAGAAGTCTCACTCAGAGCAAAAAAAAAAGTTTTGGAAATTCTCCAAAACTTTTTGTTTTTAGCGATCGGACCAAGTGCGAGGCATAAATAGCAGTAACATAGGGTAGATTTCTAACCGTCCTGCAATCATGGCGATCGATAGTAAGAGCTTAGAGATAGGGCTAAAGATAGCGAAGGTATCCGTTGTCCCAATCATCGGTCCGATATTGTTAAAGCAACTAAAGACTGCACTGACGACCGTCATAAAATTGTTGCTATCAAAGCTGACAACCGCAATGAGGGCGATCGTAATCAAGGTATAGACTACGAAATATTTTAAGATTTTGTGCTGGGTGTCCTTATCCAAGGCAGTGCCATTTACATGTAGGGTCATCACCCGGTTTGGTGAGAGAGTCGAACGAATTTGATTCTTACCGATCCGAGCTAAAATCAAGCAACGAATCACTTTTAGTCCCCCGGCCGTTGAACCAGCGGATCCACCAACCACCATGAGCATGAGAAGGAGGAACTGAGAAAAGAGCGGCCAATCAACAGTATTGCCAAAACCAAATCCAGTCGTGGTAATGACATTGGAGACTTGGAAAAAGGACATTTCAAAACTATCCACAAAATTATGATAGAGATGGAAAATGTTGCAGGCAATCAAAAGGGAAGAAACCCCGACAATCATCAGGTAGGTGCGAAGTTCCTCATCGCCGAAGAAGGCTTTGAACTTGCGAAGCATGATGTAGTAATAAAGGTTAAAATTGACCCCAAAGACCAAGACTCCAAAGCTGACCAAATAGGTGATGAGGGTCGAATGGTAGTGGGCTATCCCGTCATTGAAGACGGTAAATCCACCAGTACCAGCAGTTCCCATAGCAATGATAAAACTATCATACAGGGGCATGCCAGCACAGAAGTAGATCACGACAAAGAGGAAGAAGAGGGCCAAATAGAGGTAATAAAGGATTTGGGCTGTATTCTTGAGTTTGGATACAATTTTACCAAATACCGGGCCAGGAACTTCTGCCTTCATCACTTCGAGGTGGCCGTTCTTATTGTTGTCCATAATTGCTAGGGCAAAAACCAACACCCCCATCCCTCCGATTAAGTGGGTAAAACTACGCCAGAAGAGAAGAGAAGGGCTGAGAACAGAGACGTCATTTAAAATAGTCGCCCCTGTGGTCGTAAAACCAGAGCTAATCTCGAAAAAAGCATCAATAATGTTTGGGATTTGTCCTGAGAAGACAAAGGGAAGGGCTCCGAAGAAGGACCAGAGGATCCAACACAAAGCCACAATGAGAACGACTTCTTTGGCGTAGATGTGAAAATCTTTGGGCTTGAGTAAGGTACCAATTCCTCACAGAAGAAGGAGGATGGCAATGGTTGCAAATAGGGAGATAAAGACAGCTGGACTATCTTTCACAACAAAATCATTCTTTAGATTGAGGAGTGCAACCACAATCGGAACACAGAGCAGCATGGCTTCAATCAAAAGGAGTTTTGCTAAAAGGTAGCGAATCATACTTTTATTCATGGCTTACCCCTCTAACAAATCATAGATTTTCGTGATATTGCTGATTAGGGTAGTAACGATTATGCGATCCCCTATCAAAAGATGGTCATCTCCAGTTGGGAAAATGGCTTTCCCGTTTCGGATAATGGCCGCGATCAGAACACCTTTTTTCAATTTCAGTTGAGCCAAAGGCTTGCCTGTCATCTTATTTTCTTCCCGAATCTGGAATTGAAGAGTTTCAATTTGGCCATTGGCGACGTGGTGCAAGGCTTCAAGATTTGAATAACGGGCATTGTAGCGTCCGCGGATGAAATGCATGATCGTATCAACTGCGATTCCCTTCGGTGTCACAATACTTGAAAAATCTTGGCGATCAATGATTTCAAGTAAGCTGGTCCGGTTGACCTTGGTAATATTCTTTTGTACACCAATACTATTCAGGAACATGGAAGAGATAATGTTTTCTTCGTCGACGCCCGTTAAGGTTGCCACGGCATCAAAGTTACCGGCGCGTTCCTCCATTAGGATATCTTTTGATGTCCCGTCGCCTTGGATGACATAGAGGTCAGGGAATTCTTGACTAAACCATTCTGCCCGTTTTTGATCGATTTCAATCACTTTTAAGTCGATTTTTCGTTTATTATTACTAAGAATATTCAGAAGATAGTAGGAAATCTTACCAGCACCAATAAGGAGGAGACTTTTAACAACCTGAGGACGAATGCTATTGTGGAAATTCACAATTTCCACTCGATTTCCCGTCATAAAAATCTTATCAAAGGCTTGTAAAGTGAAGTCCCCATCTGGAATCGTTAACTGACCTTGTCGTTCGATAGCACAGATAATAATGTTTCCATATTTCTTCCTGAATTGAGAAAGGGTCATCTGACAGAGAGGGCTTTCCTCTTTGATGATAAATTCCATAAAAGCGACCCGTCCACTAGCAAAATGCTCAACAGACAAGGCGTTTGGAAAGTCAATACTGTTAGCAATGTAGCGAGCTGCTAGAAGCTCAGGATTGACGACTAGAGAGAAGCCAAGAATATTTTTTTCTTTGAAATAAGAATTTGAGTATTCTGGATTCCGGACGCGGACAACGGTCTCTTTGGCTCCCATTTTCTTAGCCAAAACGGCAGATACCATATTGACTTCGTCTTGCTCTGTCAGGGCGACAAAAATGTCACAGTCAGCCACATCTGCTTGTTCTAGAATTTTAAAGTTGGCACCATTTCCAACAATACCAATGATATCGTAGCGTTTGGTAATATGATTAACAACGGCTTCATCTTGTTCAATCAAGATGACATCGTGATTTTCTGCGACGAGGGAACGACAGAGGGCTGTTCCGACTTTACCGCCTCCAACTACAATAATTTTCATGAATATTTCCTCCAAAGTATGATTCTATCTTACTCTATTTTCAAAAAAAAATCACCTCTTAATGGTGGAAATAGGGCGTAAAGAGCCAGATTCTCTTCAATACATGAAAGAGAATGTAAAAAAGTGAAATTTTTTTGTCGAAATAGTTGACAGGAGGTAGGAAAGTGGTATACTGATACAGTAACCTCATTGATTTACCTCAAACCTGTTGGTCGCCGCTGCCTTGGAGGTACGGGCCGAACGGACGGCAGTCGTCGCCTTA
>CADFQU010000046.1 GCA_902836505.1 Streptococcaceae bacterium | reverse complement strand
ATTGGGATTGAGGTGGTCTACCATCACTTCTTTAAAGAATCTACAGCTTTCTCCTTCTTGGAATACTTGTTCTTCCATAAGGATGTTTCCAGTGACTTAATTTGTAGACGGTATGATCTCAGCCAGCAATCATTTTATCGCTTGATTCGAAATATCAATCAAATTATTCAGGAAAAGTACAATATCCGAATCACCTTGAATCCTCTAAATGTTGTGGGGGACGAAGTCGATATTCGCTTTTTCTATTCCCAGTATTTTGCAGAGCGGTATTATTATTTAGAGTGGCCATTTCCAGATATCAGAGAGCAAGTCATTATTGATTTCATCACCTTCTTCTATAAACTGACAGAAATCCCACTGACTTATTCGATCTTCCATTCTTATAAAATTATGCTGACGGTCTACCTTTACCGGATTAAGCAAGGTTATCGAATTGAAGGGGCCAATAATTTTGAACAATACGCCTATCTCTATCAAGAGCTCCCAAAAATTAATGAGATGCTTCGTTATTTTGGTTTGCAGCTGGGTGTAGAATTTAACGAAGAAATCATTGAACAGCTCTTTATTATCTTCCTACAGAAACGCTTCTATTTTACCCCACAGGATCTGATTGACTCCACTGAGGAAGATGCGGTTACAAAAAAATCCTATATTTTAGCCTCTCAATTTCTTGATCACCTGAGTGAATCTTATGGTTTAGAACTTGAGAATTATGAAGAGATGATTATGCATATTCACAACACCGCCTATTTGGAGCGGCGTGAAATCTTTGGTGAATTTCTTCTCTATGATACCAAGAGCTATACCAATGAGGATTATCGAACCCTCTTCCCTAAATTTTATCAGGATGTTGAAACAGGTTTGTATCACTATCTCAAAGAGATGGGCTTTCATGAAAATCCTGAAAACCTCAAGCATCAGATTTATACCGTATTTTCACATTGGGAAAATCTATTGCCTCAACTATTAAGGAGACGGACAGCTGTCAAGGTTTTAATCATTAGCCGATACGATGACCACCATGCCAAGTCCATGATTGATTTCTTAAAATTCTATTGTACGGATAACTTTGAGTTTTCACAGGTCATCAAGCATGACTTTAATCTTCATGAACTAGAGCACACCGAATATGATGTCATTGTTGCCAACTTTATGATTCCGAATATAAAAGGGAAAAAATTTATTTGTACAAGTAGTTTGACCCTTTTGGAACTTGTAGAAAAACTGAATGTACTCTTTTATGACTTTACACGTTATGGAGTATAACTGAGCCATCCCTCCTCTTTTAGGAGGGAAATTTTTACGACTATGCACCATTTTAAAAAATATGATATAATGGGCATTATTACTATACATTGAGGAGAATATCCATGGAAGACCCTGGCAGTCAGGATTTAATACTGCAATTTGTTTTACTATTTGTATTGACCTTATTAAATGCATTTTTCTCTGCAACGGAGATGTCGATGGTATCACTGAATCGTTCTCGGGTAGAGCAAAAAGCTGAGGAAGGCGATAAGAAATATATTCGTCTCTTAAAGGTATTGGAAAATCCAAACCACTTTTTATCTACGATTCAGGTGGGTATTACCTTGATTACCATCTTGTCTGGGGCAAGTCTAGCTGATGATCTCGGGAAAGTAATAGCTTCTTGGATGGGAAATACGGAGACAGCGCGTGCGATCGCTAGTTTCCTCTCCTTGGCTTTTCTGACCTATATTTCGATTGTATTTGGTGAGTTATATCCCAAGCGGATTGCCATGAATCTGAAAGATAGCTTGGCTATTCGGACGGCTCCAATTGTTATTTTACTAGGGGAAATCGTTAGCCCCTTTGTCTGGCTCCTATCGGCTTCAACCAATCTGGTTAGTCGTCTGACCCCTATGCAATTCGATGATGCAGACGAAGAGATGTCACGAGATGAGATTGCCTATATGCTGGCTAAGAGTGAAACGAGTCTGGATGCTGACGAGATTGAAATGCTGCAAGGAGTCTTTTCACTAGATGAGCTGATGGCGCGTGAGTTAATGGTTCCTCGTACGGATGCCTTTATGGTGGATATCCAAGATGATACCAGAGAAATTATCGAAAGTATCTTAAAACAGAATTTTTCTCGTATTCCTGTCTATGATGATGATAAGGACAATGTCATTGGTCTGATCCATACCAAACGTTTGCTTAATGAAGGTTTTATAAATGGCTTTGATAACATCGCTCTTCGAAAGATCCTTCAGGAACCTCTCTTTGTACCAGAAACAATCTTTGTGGATGATCTTTTGAAGGAGCTCCGGAATACACAAAATCAGATGGCCATTTTGCTCGATGAGTATGGAGGAATGGCTGGTCTGGTAACCTTGGAAGACCTTCTTGAGGAAATTGTCGGGGAAATCGATGATGAGACCGATAAGGCTGAAAATGACGTATTTGAAATTGAGCCTAACCTCTATATTGTGCAGGGGATTGTGACCCTAAATGATTTCAATGAGTATTTTGATGTGAAGTTAGAAAGCGATGATGTGGATACCATTGCAGGCTACTACCTAACTGGGGTTGGTCGCATTCCAGGTCATAAAGAACGCTTGAGTTTTGAAGTAGATAGCATGAAGAAACATTTGATCCTTACAAATGATAAGGTGAAAAATGGTCGTGTCACCAAGGTCAAGGTTGAGGTCAGTGACTTAGTCGATGAAGATGAGCAAGCGACAAAAGTTCAAGAATAAGAGTATGAAATCAGGGGTTTTCCCTGATTTTTTTATGCTCACTTTAGTCGGATTTGCATCTCTCATTAAATTCCTTTATAATAAAATAACTAAAGGTTAGAAGGAGATAGTAATGAAACAAGAAGAGTGGTTAGCAGAGTTTGAGAGAGTCCATGGTCGACCAGCCAATCAAGAGGAAATACAAGAGGCATTTGGTATGTTTGGAAGCCCAGAAACACAAGTGGCTCCTAATACGCCAGTAAATCCAATTCAATCTCCATTTGAAGGAGCAGCACCTGTTTCCAATCAAGGACAATTTGGGGGTCCCTTACCGTTTCCAGAACAAGCCAAATTTGGAGGTGTAGCACCAACACCAGAGCAAACGCCATTTGGAGGTACGACACCGGCACCAGAGCAAATACCATTTGGAGGTACGACACCGGCACCAGAGCAAACGCCATTTGGTGGTGCAGCACCAACACCAGAACAAACACCATTTGGAGGTGCGACACCAACACAAGAGCAAACACAGTTTGGAGGCCCAGCTCCTACCCAAGCTCCATTTGGAGGTGCAAGTTCAGCTCCAAATCAATTCCAAGGTGGAACAAGTCCGTTTCAACAACAAGGACAAGCTTTTGGTCAAGGTGGAATCCAGCCACAATCTCCTGTTCAGGGGTCCGCTCAAGCAGGAGAAACCTTCTCGCCCTATAACAATTCTCAGATGCAGGGTGGCTATCCAAACAATGGGCAATTGAATTACCAGACTAATTCCCCATATATGGGCCAAGGTCCAATGCCAGTGAAGAAGTCTAAAAAAGGGCTGATTATTGGTTTATGTAGTCTAGTTGCCGTTGCAGTTTTATGTGTACTTGCCTTTTTCTTATTTTCTAAAAATCCAAATAGTATTCAAGGGAAATGGTCAGCAACCCCTGAAATGAAAAAGACAATGAAGTCTGCTTTTTCAGGCACTTTCTCTACTGCATCAGATATTTCTAGTGAATTTGTAAAAGATATTGATATGATCGTAGAGGTAAAGGGGAAAAAAGTAACCATCAGTGTGATTGGTAAGATTGATTTCAAGGGAGCTGCGAAGGAGCTCTATGATGATGGGGACAATGATTTTTACTCTGTTGAGGATGCCTTAGACTATATCCAGGAAAACAGTGAGAATTCCTATTTAGAGGATATGGGACTTGAAATCGATGTGAAAAAAGGCACTCTTAAAATGGTAGCCTTTGAAGGTGAGGTGGATGAAAAAGATCACCGATTCATTCAGGATGAAGATGCGAGTCATTTCCTTCAATACGATCTCAAGTATAAAATTGAAAATGGAACCCTGAAAGTTTCCGTGGATGGAAATGATTATGGAATTGAATACTCCTTTAAAAAATAAGATATTCGCTCATTTAGTGCCCTCATCGGGCACTTTTTTTGTTTGGTAACGAAGAAAAAATAAGATAATTAAAAAAATTCTGAATTTAGGCTTGACAGTCTGAAAAAATTTCGGTAAGATAGTCAACATAAAAAAACGAAAGCAGAATTTTATGAAAAACACAAACTCCACATTGTTGAATCAAAACTTTTACTTTAGCTACTTTAGATAGTGTTTGTAGACATGAACTCATGGATGCAAACGAAACGAGCAATTTGTTTGTATCTATGTGGCTAAGATTTTTGATTGTGGTCCATATAGATGATATCTAAATGGACGGCAATGCTGGCATACTTTTAAGTTTGTGAGGAATGATACCAACCGTTTAGAATCATCTAAACGGTTTTTTGTATTCTGTTTGAATGTTTTAGAGAAGGAGACATGTTTCATGAAAGTTGTAAAGAAGTTAATTGCCCCGGTTCTGGTGGTTGGTCTACTGATGACCTCCCTCTTGACCCTCCATCACTTGAAGACCTCTAAGCATCAAAAGATCAAGATTGGGATTTCCCAGTATATTACCCATAAGTCTCTTGATGCGACTCGAAAAGGCTTTGTGGAAGAGTTAGCTAAACAAGGTTATGTGGATGGAGAAGAGATTGAAATTGATTATCAAAATGCTCAAGGGGAGCAGAGAAATTTGAAAAACATTTCAAATCAATTATCACAGGAAAGTGACCTTGTGTTTGCCATTGCGACTCCATCAGCACAAAGTATCGCCAATACAAGCAAGAGGACCCCTGTAGTCTTTTCTGCGGTGACGGACCCTCTGGCTGCCAAGCTGGTCAAGAACTTGGATCATCCTGGTGGTAATGTGACAGGAACGAGTGACCAATCTTCAGATGCCATTGCTACACAAGTCGATCTGATTCAAAAGGTTTTGCCAACAGCTAAGACAATCGGGATCCTCTATACGCAAAGTGAGCCCAACTCCGTCGTTCAAAAAGATGAGGCCAAGAAAGTCCTTGAGGCCAAAGGCTACCGTGTCGTAGAGAAAACCATCTTAGACAGTAATAATGTGAAAGCAGCAGCGGACAGTTTGATGTCAGAGGTCGACCTAGTCTTTATTCCAACAGACAACATTATTTCCTCTACGATGGAAACGATCAAACAAGTTTCTTTGAAACACAAGGTTCCAGTCATTGGAGGTTCAATTGAAATGGCTCAAGTAGGAGGGCTCTATACCTATGGGACAGACTACACCGAGTTGGGTCGTCAATCTGCCCGGATGGCGATTCGTATTCTGAAAGGGGAAAAGGCAGCCGATCTGGCTGTGGAAGCCCCTAAGAATTTAGAATTGTATGTCAACAAAGAGATGGCTAAGAAATTAGGAATTGATCTCTCTGGTATAAACGAAAAGAAATAGGAGATGGATGATGGATTTAGTATTATCAAGTTTATCTGAAGGTTTATTGTGGTCGATTATGGCCATTGGTATATTCTTAACATTCCGCATTTTAGATATAGCGGATATGACAGCAGAAGGGGCTTTCCCGCTTGGGGCAGCAGTCGTTGCATCCCAAATTCAAGCGGGTCAAAACCCATGGCTAGCGACCCTCTTTTCTATTTTTGCAGGGATGTTAGCAGGTCTAGTTTCTGGCCTCCTTCATACTAAGATGAAGATCCCCGCTCTCTTAACAGGGATTGTGACACTGACTGGTCTCTATTCGATCAATATTAAGATCATGGGAGGTGTTCCTAATTTATCCATTGGAGATTCAAGTACCATCTTCAAGTCTGTGATGGGGCTGGGTTTGTCCAATGAGGCTGCTGTCTTTGCTGTTAGTCTTTCTTGTTTGTTATTGGTCTGTCTGATTTTGACCCTCTTAATGAAAACTCAGATTGGCTTGGTTCTTCGTTCAACGGGTGACAATATCCCAATGAGTGAGGCCAATGGGGTGAATGTGGACACCATGAAAATTTTCGGTTATATGATTTCTAATGGACTGGTTGCATTGTGTGGGGCTCTCTTCGCTCAGACAGATGGCTTTTCAGACGTGACTTCTGGAACAGGGACCATTGTCGTAGGACTTAGTGCCGTTATTCTAGCAGAAGTCTTGATCCATGATTTGACCATAGGAGGGCGCTTGCTTTCGATTGGAGTGGGGGCAATTGTTTACCGCCTCATTATCCTCAATATCTACGAAATTCCAAACCTAGACCAAAACTTGGTCCGTTTGTTTAATGCTATTCTCTTGGCCTTGGTCTTGTTTGCACCAGAAGCCCAGAAACGTCTCAAGATTCGTGGATTAAAATTAACCAGCAACTAAAAGGAGAAGATAAATGGCAACATTGTTAAAAATTGAAGATATCCATAAGACATTCGAAGCAGGTACGGTCAATGAAAACCATGTTCTCAAAGGCTTGGATCTGACAGTAGAAGAAGGAGATTTCATTTCCGTCATCGGAGGAAATGGAGCCGGTAAATCGACCTTGATGAATATTCTGGCAGGTGGCCTGCAAGTGGACCAAGGGGATATCCTTTTGGAAGGGAAATCTATTAAGCAGACCAGTGTTCGGAAACGTGCTAAGGAGATCGCCCGTGTTTTCCAGGATCCTAAGATGGGGACGGCTTCCCGTTTGACCATTGAAGAAAACATGGCCATTGCTAAAAAACGTGGAGCAAGACGGGGCCTCAGTTGGGGAGTCAAAGAAAAAGATCGCGAAGAATTTAAAGCTGCTTTGAAGGAACTCAATATTGGTTTGGAGAATCGACTCAAAGTGGATACGCAATACTTATCAGGGGGACAACGGCAGGCCCTTACTTTGGTCATGGCAGCTTTAGTCAAACCGAAACTCTTGCTTCTGGATGAACATACCGCAGCGCTCGATCCAAAGACCAGTGAAATGGTCATGGAATTGACGCAAAAGATTGTCGAAAGTCATGATTTGACAACCTTGATGATTACACACGATATGAACCATGCTATCGAATATGGCAACCGATTGATCATGCTCTATCAAGGGAAAATCGTGGTCGATGTTAAAGGAGAAGAAAAGAAAAACTTGACAGTTGAAGACTTGATGCGCCTTTTCCATCAGAACAGTGGTGAAACCTTGGTGAGTGACGAATTGGTATTGGGATAAAATAAAGAGAGTGGGACAGAAAT
>CADFQU010000045.1 GCA_902836505.1 Streptococcaceae bacterium | reverse complement strand
AAACAGCTCCTCTCTTCGGAGGCGATCAAAGAAGGCTGGGTCGCGGACCACTTCTGAATAGAGGCCTTCCGTCGGTAAAAAGAGAATCCCAAAATTAGTAGTGGCAGGCGGATAGAGGTATTTTTGATGAATGTCCTTGGCAAATTGTTTGATACTAGCCAATAGGAGTTTGCGACACCGTTCAATCTCCTCTTTCTCCCCACTTTCATAGGCTTCTTCCAGTCGGTAATAACCGTCCAGAGGAAACTTAGAGTCGATTGGCAGATAGACGTATTCCCCTCTTACCTGACCAGGCATCTTGATGGCATACTCGACGCGTTCGCTGGAATGGGGAACTGTTACGAACTCTCTCTCGTATTGGGCGGGAGTTAGGATATCTTCGATGATCTGGCCCAGTTGGAGTTCTCCCATAATCCCACGGGTTTTGGTATTGGAGAGGACCTTATTGAGACTTCCCACATCTCTAGCAACCGTCTGCATTTCCCCAAGACCTTTATTGACCGACTCCAATTGTTTGGAGACTGTCTCAAAAGAGGTTTGAAGACGACTATGCAAGGTTTTTTCCAACTTTTCTTCGACCGTTTGACGCATCTGCTCCAACCGCAAATCATTGGAGGCTTGAATCTGTTGCATCCGCTCGTCCGTTTTGTCTCGGTTTTTAGTAAAATTCTCAGCAAGTTCTGCTCGTAAAGCAGTCGTTTGCTGATGCATTTCTGTCCGTAATTCCATTAGACGGTCACTGATCGCCATCTCTATCTGCTGACCAGTGATTTGCTGAGCTTGTCGCTCTCTCTCAAATCGGTAATCCAGCTGATCCGAAAGATGATCTTCTTGATCCTCCAGTAAGTCACGGATCTGTTTGTTATCAGCTGTCCGTTGCTGGTAGAGCAAGAAGAGCAAGACAAGATTTCCCACTCCTAATATAAAAAGGATTAATTCCATCTTATTTCCCATCCTTGCTATAAATGATAAGGGCGTAGCCTCGATCAATGGTTAAGGTAATCGGCTGATTGCTAAACTCGTTGGAACCATAAATTGCTTTTTTAAAATAATTGGTCGGATTTAAGGGATACTTGGCTCCTTCAATCTGGATGGAAGCTCCCTCAACTGGCATAAAAGCTACATAGGTATAGCCTGCTATAGGCTGAATGGTATGGCGACCTGCTGGACGATAGCAGAGATAATTTTGTTGGTCCATCAAGCACAGTTGCGACATAAAAGGACCAATCTCTGGATCACTGGGCAAAAAAACGCTGGCCAAGTGGTGATCCAGGCGACCACCAAAGGCTCCAAAGATTAGAATTTCAGCCTGAGGCCAACCTGCTAATACTTCCTTAATCGCCAATTCCAGATCCGTATCATTTTTTTCTGCTACCGAAGTCCGTAATTCGTGAGCCGCAGATTGAATACTCTGGAATTCCTCTGGCTCGACAGAGTCAAAATCTCCAACTGCTAAAGATAGTTCCAATCCTTGCTCTAATAGGAAAAGGCAACCTGCATCCACTCCGACATAAACATCCAAGTCTAGCGGAATGGCTTCCACTCGGCCTCCAGCTACAATCGCAACCTTAGTCTTGGATGGCTGCTCGAAGGGTTTGAACTCGTTCATTCACATCTCCATTAAACACATAGGAACCTGCTACAAAGACGTTTGCTCCTGCTTCTTTCGCAGCGTGAATCGTCTTATCATCAATTCCCCCATCGACTTCAATATCGAAATCCAAGCCTTTTTCTTCACGCAATTGAACCAATTGACGAATCTTATCCATGGTTTCTGGCAGGAAGGCTTGCCCACCAAATCCTGGGTTGACAGTCATGACAAGTACTTGGTCTACCAAGTTTAAGATATGTTGGATACTTTCAACAGGGGTTCCTGGATTGATGACCACACTTGGTTTCACCCCTGCCAAACGAATTTTTTGAAGGGCGCCATGGATGTGTGGAGTCGCTTCGACGTGAATGCTAATGATATCTGCCCCGGCACGCGCAAACTCTTCGATATGTTGCTCAGGATTGGTAACCATCAAGTGGCAGTCAAACACTAGCTTGCTGTGAGGACGCATACTAGCAACTACACCAGCACCAAAGCTGATATTCGGTACAAAGTGACCATCCATCACATCGATGTGAGCGTACTCTGCACCAGATGCTTCCAATTTCTTCAATTCACTTTCAAAATTTGCATAATCTGCACTCAAAATAGAAGGGGCTAATTTGTTTATTTTCATATTATTCAGATCTCCTTATTTGGGTAATTTTTTCGATACTTTTTTGTAGGTTTCTCGCCTATTTTCAATCTCACTCAAGAACTGTAAGTAATTCTCATAGCGGAAGGAAGCTATAATCCCTTCCTCGACAGCAGGCTTGACGGCACAGGATGGTTCATGTGTGTGGGTACAAGTACGGAACTTACAAGCCTGGCTCACCTTGGCGATATCTGGAAAAGCATGATTGAGGTCTTCCGCATTATCGACTTCATAATCTAAAGAGGAGAAACCAGGGGTATCCGCAATTTTGCCCCCATTGAGATCATAGAAGCTGACGGCTCGCGTCGTATGGCGGCCGCGTCCAAGACTATCAGAGATCTCTCCTGTCTCTAGCTC
The DNA here is from genome assembly GCA_902836505.1 of Streptococcaceae bacterium. Lineage (GTDB taxonomy): Bacteria > Bacillota > Bacilli > Lactobacillales > Streptococcaceae > Streptococcus. Next base: position 4,642 of record CADFQU010000045.1, on the reverse strand, counting down.
CAACTCCGGAGCCAAGGTATTCAAGAGGGTTGATTTCCCCACTCCTGTTTGGCCCATAAAGACCGTCACCTGATCCTTCAAGAGAGGCAAGAGCTCTTCCTTATCAGTGACAAAATCATACCCCATTTGGCGATAGACTTCTTGGAAAGGAAGCATGACAGCCGGATCTTCTAGTAGGTCCATTTTTGAAATATAGACAATCGGATGGATCACTTTTTGCTCCAAGAGAACCAAAAAACGATCCAATAAATTAACATTAAAATCTGGCTCTTTGGCAGACATGATGACGACAGCCTGGTCTATATTCACAATCGGTGGACGGACTAAGCTATTCTTTCGCGGGAATATTTTTAAAATATAGCCTTCCGAATTTTCTTCGGCTGAAAATTCTACCTTATCTCCAACATAGGGAGTTTGTCCTTTTTTCCGGAAATTTCCTCGGGCGCGTGTTTGGTATATTTCCCCCTCGCACTCCACATAATAAAAACCGGCCAAGGCTTTAACAATCGTTCCTTGCAACTAGCACTCCTTTAAAGTTAATACTACTATTATATCAAAAAATATACGATAGCGCTTGCGGACTTGGGTAGGAAAAAAGAAGTCCATCCAGTTTTTTTGAGCAAGATGCAGACAAGGGGTTGTAAACGTTTTCAGATAGGTTTATAATAGAGGAAAAGGACATAATATATATGCCTACCATGGGAAGTACAGACTATATTGTAGAAAGGAAGTGACGGAGACTGATACATTTCTTGAAGAAGCTACCTGATTAGTAATGAAAGAAGCCCTCTTTTTGGTGCCTGATTTCTGACTTTCTTACTAATCCCTGCCAGTTATAAGGAGGTCATTTATGAGTTTTTCATTTCTTTCTAAGAGTAACCCTCTCGTTTCTAATGTAAAGAAAGGGAAGTTCTTAACCCCTTGGTTTTTAGCTCCCTTTATTCTCTATTACATCACCCAGTACATGTCTCCGATTAGTACTGCTTCCACAAACTTCTTTTTGAACAAACAAAGTTGGATTCCCGACTGGTGGAATATTCTGGATCTTTTGTCCTTCCTCTATACCATCATCGCCTTCTTCCTCTGGGTGAAACTCATTGAAAAACGACCGGTTCGGACCATGGGCTTTTCCAAAGGAAATGGTCTGTCCGAATTCGCTAAGGGGGTCTTGGTCGGCGCCATTATGATTACCACGGTCTTAATCGTCTTCTTTATCACTGGTGATGTTCGTTTCGATCGCATTCAATTTAGTCTCCCTTTCCTCGTATCTTGGATCTTGGTTCTGATTGGCTATATTTTTCAAACGGCAGCCGAAGAAATTTATATCCGTGGTTGGTTGATTCCGATTATTTCTTATCATAAGAATGCTTACTTAGCTATCCTCATTTCTTCTACCATGTTCTCCTACTTCCACTTGAACAACAACGGAGCTTCTTGGCTCTCAACAGTTCATCTCTTCGTTTTCGGTCTTTTCACAGCTGTCTATGCCTTGAAGAGAGGAAATATCTGGGGACCTTGTGGCTTCCACTTCGCTTGGAACTTCATCATGGGAAATGTCTACGGCTTCCATGTCAGCGGCTTTGATAGTGAATCCTCTCTGATGTACTTCACGACTTCAAACCGGACCTTTATCACAGGTGGAGAGTTTGGACCTGAAGGAGGGATTCCTGGCTTAGTCGTCTTTCTCCTTGCTCTCTTGTGGGCTATCTTCCTTCTTAAAGATACCTCTGCAGAACAAGAAGAACTCTATCCTCAACTGAGTTATGAATAAGTAAAAGAAAGAAAAGGCTGGATCTTCCCAGCCTTTTTCTGTTTCCGCTATAGGTTTGATAAAAAGAAATATGCTATTTTTTCTTGGCATTTCTTTTAAAAAGAGTATAATAGAACTATGCGGAGGTGGTGGAACGGCAGACACGCATGCTTCAGGCGCATGTGCCCCTTCGGGCGTGAGGGTTCAAATCCCTTTCTCCGCATCTTGGAAAGGTGGCTCAGCTCGGTACAGCACCGGACTCGAAATCCGGCAAGTGGATTTTCTTCACGCGCGGGTTCAAATCCCGTCCTTTCCTTCCATCACTCACAAAGACATGGGCTTTGTAGTCCATGTCTTTTCTATTATTTCATTCCTGCTTCTAGAAGACTGTCTGCCAAGCGGGCGAAGTCTTCTAAGCTAAGGGCTTCTCCTCGTACAGATGGTTGCAAACCGGCTGCTTGGATCCCAGCTTCCAGTTTGGCTTTGATTTCTTCGGTCTTGCCGAAGCGACTGGTCAAGTTGTTCCAAAGCGTTTTGCGACGGTGGACAAAGCTAGCCTTGCTGACAGTGAAGAAGAAATCTTCATCCTTGACGGTTACTGCTGGTTCTTCACGACGCACCATCTTGAGGATAGCAGAGTCAACATTTGGCGCTGGCACAAAGACGGTACGTGGTACGATAAAGGCCACCTTAGCCGTCATATAGTATTGGACAGCAATGGACAAAGACCCATAAGCCTTGGTATTAGGCACTGCTGAAATGCGATCTGCCACCTCTTTTTGCATCATAACCACAAATTCTTGGAAAGGAATTTTAGACTCAATCAAGTGCATGAGGATCGGAGTCGTGATGTAGTATGGAAGGTTGGCCACTACTTTGATCGGAAGCTCTGGATTTTTAAACTCTGCGATGTACTGGTTGAGATCCACCTTGAGGATGTCTTGGTTGACAACCGTCACATTATCAAAATCACGCAAGGTATCCGCTAAGATAGGAACCAAGCGGTCATCAATCTCAAAGGCCATGACTTCTGCGGCATTTTCTGCCAAAAACTCTGTCAAAGCACCAATCCCGGGACCGATTTCGATGACATTGACTTGCTTATCGATCTCAGCAGTATCCACAATTTTTTGAAGGATATTGGTATCGGTCAAGAAGTTTTGACCGAAGGATTTTTTAAAGGTGAAGCCGTGACGCTCCAGCACTGCCTTGGTCACGCTATAATCTGCAATTCTCATTTTTTCTCTTTTCTATTTCTTAGCCGACATATAAAAAATCAACCGGATGACTAGCACCAATAAAAGCAAGTATATGACACCATTGCCTCGTTTGTTCTCTTTTGCATCGACCCTAGTCTCATCAAGCATTTGATGATCTTCTTGAACTTGTACCTGCTGTTTTTCTTGAACTTGCGTCTGCTCGTCTTCGTAGACTTGTACTTGATTATCTTCTTGAACTTGCTCTTCCTCTTGAAGTTGAACTCGCTCTTCCTCTAGAAGGCGATCTTGCTTTTCTTCTTGGTCTTGCACTTGTCTATCTTCTTTGCGCTGCATTTTCTTCAACTCATCTTGATAAGCAACAGAGTCTAGAATATTGTCTTTCGGTAACAAGTCTGAGGCATAATAATCAGGAAATCCCATGGCAAGCGCGATTAAGTTCGTAGCTGTTAAAGAAAAATCCAATTTTTGGGGTTGATTTTCCTGAATTGCTTAGTTATTTTTAATAGCTTACGAGAAGCTGCAAACAACCCGTCCATATGAGCAACTTCTAAAATATCAAATCCTAGCATGTCACCATCCTTGACATTTGCAAGAATATAGCGAACAAAATCGTCATATAGATGCAAGGTCTGTGGGGCATTCTTTTCTAAAAAGAACCGATTTTTGAGGGCATTTTTATGGAATTTTTCTATAGGAAGTAAGATTTCAAATTTTTTCCATAGAAGAATTGGAGTTCGCAAATCTTTTTTATCCCAAAACAATTGCCAAAAATAAGGAACAGTGTAAGTAGCCTCCGTTAAGATACGTGCTTCATTCCCGTTTTTTAAATAAATATAGCTTCTATTTGCCATATTATTACCTTTCGAAATATTTTGAAGAAGGTTAGCGGTTCAAACAAGTGTACTTTTTTACGAAAATTCCCATTCGCGCGTGTTTAATAAACTTAGCTGTCACTCTCAACATAGTAAAAGCTAGTTAAGGCCTTAATGATTTGTCCCTGTATTCTAGAGTTCTTTTCTTTTTATTGTATCTGCTAGATCAGTCAATTCTGGCAATCAAAAGGCTCATTACGTACACTTTGTTATAAGCTTATCTATTTCAATGCCTTGGTTTCACAATAACCTGAATTATGCATGTTTTTCTCTCTATAATCTAATATTCCATCTAACATCATTGCTTCTCGGATAAAAATTATATAAAGATATCAATTAAACAGGGATTGTGCCATTGTTAATATAATCAGAAATTTCTTTAAACCATTTACTATCTTTGTATTCTTTTACTAATTTTTCTAGACACTGTTCTTCTCGAATACTTAAGATTTTTAAAATTTCTAAATATGCGTCATGTTTTTCATGACGTTTAATACAATCACTAATCTTAAAGTCCTCAGTTTCAGAAATTTCACTTTCAATAAATTTCTCATAATTATTAATTACATAAGTTTCTACATCATCAAAGGGCAATCTAAACTGTTGAGAGGTTTGATCGCCATCGTAAATTACACGAATCTCAGGGAATTTAAATTTGCCTATTAAAGAACTAAAGCTATCAACTATCCTCAATTCCCCCACCCCTTGAACGAAAACAATTTTTTCATTTGGAAATAATCCATTTAAAAATTTTTTTGCTAAGACATCTTCAACAAAAATAATTCTCCCGACTTCTTCTT
>CADFQU010000044.1 GCA_902836505.1 Streptococcaceae bacterium | reverse complement strand
TTTGAGAAAGAACCCGCAGTCACGTTACGAAGCACAACCTCCAAAGGAATGATTTTCACTTTCTTGTTGAGTTGTTCGGTATCAGAAATACGTTCGATAAAGTGAGTCGCTACACCTGCAGCATTCAATTTTTCAAAAATAAGAGACGAAATCTGATTATTCAGCACACCTTTCCCCTCAATGGTCTCTTTGCGAGCTCCATTCAGCATGGTGGCCTGGTCCTTATAAACGGACTTAATCACATGTTCGTCTTCTGTACTATAAATATCTTTTGCTTTCCCCGTATAAATTAATTGATCGGACATCTTCTTGTTCGCCTTTCATCTTTTATCCCTTTCAGTGTATCACAGAGAGGTGGTTTTTTCAAGTTAAATCCGTATCTTGTTCGCTTGTAACACAAAAATAATAAGAGATTGAATCAAAAAGATTCAACCTCTTATTTTTAGATGCTTATTTGTTCGTAAAAACCGAACTTTATTTGCTTGTTTTCTTCAAAACGTAGTCTACCATATCTCCAACGGTTGTCATGGCATCAATATCCTTGTCTGGGATATCAATTTGGTAAGCTTCTTCCAAATAAATAATGTATTCCATGAGATCAACTGAATCTACTTCCAAGTCCTTTCGTAAATCCAAATCCAAAGTAACCTCATACTCAGATCCTTTATGATCTTTGATCAACCCTTCAACTAGTTTAAAAATTTCTTGATGACGACTCATTTCTCTTCCTCCAATTCTGATAATTCAACCACAGACTTACGAATAACATCTGTTTCCAACATGGTCCGGATCTGGCGGATCGTGCTATAGACTGCCTTGGCATCACTAGAACCATGGGTTTTCACGACAGGGGCTTGTAAACCAAACAAGACCGCACCTCCAACATCTGAATAATCCAAGGTCTTTTTCAAACCTCGTAGATCATTTTTCAAGAGGAAGGCTCCAATCTTAGCCTTCAAGCCACCACCACTAAGGACCGTTTTCAACTGTTTAAAGAGGCCCAAAGCAGTTCCTTCCATGGTCTTAAGGACAGCATTTCCTGTAAATCCATCTGTCACAATGACGTCAGCAACTCCATCCATCAAATCACGCGCTTCTACATTTCCTACAAAGTTGAGGGCAGGATCTGCTGCTAATAATTGATAGGTCTCCTTGCGGAGGGGATCCCCCTTGCTTTCCTCTGTTCCGTTATTTAAGAGACCGATACGAGGCCGCTTAATCCCACGAACATTCTCTGCATAATAGGCCCCCATAATCGCATATTGGTGCAAGTGTGTTGGCGTATTTTCAGCATTTGCCCCCAGATCCAGCATATCATAGCCCTTCCCATCAAGGGTAGGAAGAGTCGACATCAAACCTGGACGATCAATGACCTTAATCCGACCGACGATGAAGTAACCAGAAGCCAAAAGTGCTCCTGTATTTCCTGCAGAAAGCATAGCATCCGCTTCTCCATTCTTAACTGCATGCGCTGCTAAGACCATGCTGGCTTGCTTTTTCCGACGAATGGCACGAGTTGGCTCATCATCTGAGTTGATTTTCTCATCCGTATGGACGATGGATACCCGTTCAGTTGCTGTCAGGTATTGCTTAATTTTAGCCTCATCTCCGTACAAAATGACTTCAATATCCTTAAATTCTTGTATGGCTTGATTGACCCCTTCTACTAGGGCCTGTGGAGCATGATCTCCACCCATTGCATCAACTGCAATTTTTTTCATTTCTTACCTCCAGACTGATCTTTTAAGATCTCTCCCCAGCTTCCCAGGGAATCAATAAATTTCTTAGCTTTTAGATGAATGCCGACATATTCATCGTAGAGTTGGTCTAGACACTTTCTCAATTCTTTCTTCATCTCATCATGGATGGAAATCGTCTCTAACTCACTAAATTTCACAGCTTGAAAACGATCCAACAAATAGAGGACGTTTGGATTCCAGTGGGCTCGTCTTTCGTCACGATCATAATGATCTGGGCATAGGACACCACCCAATCGGAATGAAAAATCAAAAGGCAGGCCCACTCGATGACAGACACAACACTCATGGACGTTTAAGGCGACACCAAATCGGGATAAAATCTGCATTTCAAAAATATTGGTCAAGATTTCATAATCCAAGCCCCGATCCATCAATTGCAAGGTCTGCTCTAAAAAAGCAAATAAAGCTGGATCAGGTTGACGATCCTGTATACTAGCATCTGCCAAGGCCAGTATATAGGTTGCGTAGGAAAGACGAAAAAGATCTTGATTAATCCCTTGAAAACTTTGAACCTCATGAATATCTTCGATATAGCTGAGTCCGTCATCATTGATTTTCAGATACATATCCGCTAAAGTCAAAGGTTGGATCATAGAATTCAACCGAGAACGATTGGCATGTTTCACGAAAAACATGAGCTTGCCAGCTTGTTCTGTAAAGATTTTAACCAGCTTATCGTCCTCTCGATAATCCCGATGGTAGAGGACGATGCCACGACTCTCAATGCTCTCCAGCATGTTCTTTCATAAACTCCTTCAACCGACTCATCGCTTCTTGGATCACTTCCATACTGGCTGCATAAGACAAGCGTACATAGCCTTCGCCATATGGGCCAAAAGCCATTCCTGGAATAAAGGCAACGGCCTTTTCTTGGGCTAGAAGCTTCAAAAAAGCGAAGGAGTCTTGGGTATATCCTTGTGGGATCTTAGCAAAGATATAGAAGGCTCCATCCGGGCGGATAATATCAAAGCCCATGGCAGACATTTCTTTGATGATATAATCTCGACGCTCTATGTATTCCCGTTTCATCGGCTCTGCGTCGTCTTTACCAACCGTTAAGGCTTCAATGGCTGCATACTGGTTCATAGTCCCCGCTGCAGTCACCAAGTACTGATGACTCTTGATTAATTGAGCTGTCAAGGAAGCCGGAGCAAAGATAAAACCGAGTCTCCAACCTGTCATAGCATGAGACTTAGATAAGCCATTGATAATAATGGCTTGGTCCCGTAGATAGGATCCCAAGGAAACGTGAGGCTGACCTGTGTAGGTTAATTCTGAGTAGACCTCATCACAAATGACAAAAACTTCATATTTCTTCAAGACACTAGCCAAATCCTGCATCTGTTCCTTAGAGTAGGTGACACCAGTTGGATTAGCTGGATAGTTGAGAATAACCGCCTTGACGCGATCCCCTTGCTCTTCTAAAGCCTTTTCTAAGGCCTCTGGGCTAAGGACAAAGCGATTATCTGTCGTATCGATTTCGACGACACTAGCCCCCATCAGTTTAATAATAGGTTCGTAACCAGGATAAGCAGGTGCTGGTAATAGCACCACATCTCCCGGTTCCAATATAGCCGTCAAGGTTGCAGAAAGGGCCTCTGTTGCTCCAATCGTAACTAAAATTTCATCCTCTGGTCGATACTGTAGGTTATATTTCTCAGCGACAAACTGACTAGCAGCTTCTCGTAAAGCTAGCAAGCCACTCATCCCCGTATAATGGCTCTGGTTAGCGTCAATAGCTGCTTTTGCCGCTTCCTTTACATGATCTGGTGTCGTAAAATCTGGCTCACCCAAGGTCAATCGTAAGACACCTGGAATAGAAGAAATGGCTTGGTCAAACTGACGAATCAAAGAAATCTCGATTCGATTCAAATTTTGATTAAACCGTTTTGTTAAATCCATAGCCACCTCCAAAAAAAGTTCTATCACCATTATACTATAAATAGAAAACCATCGCAAAAAAGGGGCTAGCCCCTACTAAAATGATACAATAATGACCTTTCGCATCAAAAAAGGACTTAGCACATGCTAAATCCTCTCATTGAATAAATTTTACCAAATCTTTTCTATTTTTGACCACGTGTTGCCACATAATTCAACTGATCACCATGTTTCGCCAAGAAATCCTTCATTTCCGAATCCGGAATTTGACGAAGATAGAGATTGGAACGGATGCTATTATCTTCTTCCCGACAAGTAGATAAGACCAAATAGCGATCAGAAGCTTTCACTTTCATTGTTGGATTTTTTGTTTTCGCATTCTGATACACTTGATCCAGTTGATCAGTGAAGTCTCGATCATCTTTAAAATGGATGCGATAAAAAGGAGTTTCTTCAGGAACAATGACAAGACAAAAAGCTTGGTAGACATGCTTTCGTTGAGGAGTTTCAATAACCACATAAGGATGCTGATCAAAATACTCCTGCCGGTCGTAGTAATTAACATCATTAAACATACGATGATCTCCAAGTAAACTACCACGAGCATGACCAAACAGCCAAGTCAACCGATCACTGAAGTCCTTCTGATTATCCATATCCATAAAGACTGTCCCTAAGAAAGGTTCAAAGCCACCTTCGAAGGTCTTATCTAAATAAGTAGCGTTATCCCTTGTTTGGACGACTGGCTCATCCAATTCTGTACCTGGAGCATAGATATAGGCAACAGTCTCTGGATTCACCTTCAATAATGGCGTAAACCTCTTATTTAAGTAATCTTTCTCTTCTTGACTAGGAACATATGGAGTTTCTTGCTTTGACTGGACCTGTCTTGCGGACTGATTATTTGCTGAATGAGTAAGATTTGAGTTCTTCCGTTCAGAGGAATTCCGCATCAGAAAAAGAACAGCCAATCCAAAAACGACCAACAAGAAAATAAACAAAAATAATCCCTTTAATCGTGAACTGGATTCATTCTTTATCGTCTTCATGGCGTCACCCCCTTCTTACAACTAATTCTAGAATTTAAAACCATTATTTTCTACTAACCACCTCTATTCGCTTCAATAATGATAGCATGTATTGCCCATAACAATCCAAATTTTTATCAAAAGAAAAGAGGTTGGATTTCCCAACCTCCTACTTTTTAAGATTTTTTCGCATTTCCAATTTCAAATAGAGGAGATAAAGGACGTTTTTCATGGATGCGGATAATCGCTTCTGCCAAAAGTTTTGCGATGGAGATTTGTTCAATTTTATCGATTAAGCGGTCTTCAGGTAGGAAGATGGTATCCAACACCACCAACTTCTTAATCGCTGATTTTTGAATATTTTCCATAGCTGGACCTGACAATACAGGGTGCGTACAACTTGCATAGACTTCTACAGCTCCTGCTTCAGCAAGTGCATCTGCAGCGTGGCAAATTGTTCCTGCGGTATCGATCATATCATCGATCAGGATACAAGTTTTCCCTTCAACGTTCCCAATGATATTCATGACTTCACTGGTGTTCATTTTATCGACACTCCGCCGTTTATCAATGATGGCAATCGGTGTTTTCAAAAATTCAGCCAGCTTACGAGCACGAGTCACACCACCGTGGTCCGGACTGACTACCACATAGTCAGAACCAACCATGCCACGACGTTCAAAGTAGTCTGCAATCAATGGAGCCCCCATCAAATGATCCACTGGAATATCAAAGAACCCTTGAATCTGAGCCGCATGCAAATCAATGGTTAAGAGACGATCCACACCAGCAATCTCTAACATATTGGCAACTAATTTGGATGTAATTGGCTCACGAGCACGAGCTTTACGGTCTTGACGAGCATAACCATAATAGGGCATCACTACATTAATGGTTTGAGCACTGGCACGTTTTAAGGCATCTACCATGATCAAAATTTCCATTAAATTATCATTTACAGGAGAGCTCGTAGATTGAAGAATATACACCTCTTTACCACGAATAGACTCCTCAATATTGACCTGGATTTCCCCATCTGAAAATTGACGTACGGTCGACTTACCAAGTGGCAATCCCATCTCCTTAGAGACACGTTCAGCCAAATCTTGGTTAGAAGATAAAGCAAACAGCATTAAATCCGAAAACGACATGATTTCCTCCACATAAATTTAACCACAATGTACAAATGTACAAATCTTCTCTTTACCCATTGTAACGCTTTTTACATGATTTTTCAATCGAAAATCCACCAAAAATTAAAATAGTAACTATAGTAAAAACACCCACGAAAAGTGAGTGTTTTGAATTCTTAGTTTGGATAGATATAAGTAACTGATCCCTGTGCATTCACTGGGTTAAACCATCCACGGTAGTTCCCAATGCTACGGATACCTAAGTAGTTAGATTCAGATACTTGGATACTTGTAGTAGATTGAACAGCAGTAACAACCGCTACGTGTCCATATCCACCGTCATTCCAACAGGCAATAGCTCCGACTTGTGGTTGGCTACCAGTACGGAATCCAGCTGCTGCGGCACTTGCAGCCCACTGTGCTCCATTACCCCAGTAATCACCAGCCCAAGGTGCCAATACTTTCGCACCCCAAGTACATTCACCTACTGGGTATGAACTTGCAGATGTGCTGTACGTTGGACGACTAGTTGCAGCAGGTGTAGCAACAGTTTGAGTTTGAACTGCTGGTGCTACAGCAGGAGTTGCAACAGTTGCTTGAGGTTGTGCTGCTTCAGCTGCTGGTGTTTGAGTTGCAGCTTGCACTTGTGCTTGCAAGTTAGTATTAGCAGATGCTTCTACAGCCTTACGTTGCTCTTCTTGTTGTGCACGGTAAGCTGCTTCAGCTGCTGCTGCTTCAGCTGCCGCTTTCTCAGCTGCTGCTTTCTCAGCAAGCAAAGCATTCTTTTCATTTTCTGCAGTTGATTTTTCAGCTGCCAAATTCAATTGTGCAACTTTCAACTCAGCTTCTTTAGTTGTCAACGCTTGCGCATCATCATCTAATTTTTGTTGGTTCGCAATAACAGTGTTGATTGCTTCATTATTTTCTTTTTGCTTAGCGTCAATTGCTTCTTTATCGCGTTTTTGCTCTTCAAGCATTTTGTTGTTGGCGCTAGCAATTTCATTCATTGCAGAAACACGAGAAATAGCTTCAGTCAAAGAACCAGAACTTACAATAGCGTTAATGTAACTAGTAGCAGTTCCTGTTGTTTGGGCACTACGTGCTTGGTTTGCCAATGATTCTTGACGAGCAACAATATTCTTAGAAAGCTCTTCAATCTCAGCAGAGAGACGAGCAGACTCTTCATTCAAACGATCATTTTCAGCTTTAAGATTTTCTTGTTGTTTTTTGATTTCAGAAACTTGAGATTGAATTTGATCAACTTCTGCTTGTGCACTTTGTGCTTTCGAACTCAAATCAGCAATCTTACTATCTTGAGCAGCGATTTTATCATCAGTAGAATCAGCTCCTACAGAAATAACTGTACCTACTTGTGATAAAGCAACTGTACTAAGTAAAATAGTCGTTAATAATTTTTTCTTCATAAAATAAAAGACTCCTTCATATAAGACACTAACTAGTATAACAGAAAATGAAAGATTTTATGTTACGCCTTTGTTACATTTTTATTTCTATTGATGTATCAAAGTAACAA
>CADFQU010000043.1 GCA_902836505.1 Streptococcaceae bacterium | reverse complement strand
CTTGACAAAATGTTAGAAAAATGCTATAATAAAAAGAACGTTTAAAATTTAAGAAATTTGAAAAGTAAGGATACTAATGGCTAATTTATTAAAAACAATTATCGAAAATGATAAAGGTGAATTAAGACGATTGGAAAAGATGGCAGACAAGGTCTTCTCCTATGAAGATCAAATGGCTGCCTTGTCAGATGATGAACTGAAGGCGAAAACAGAAGAGTTCAAACAACGCTACCAAGATGGTGAATCATTGGATGATCTCCTCTATGAAGCTTTCGCAGTAGTTCGTGAAGGTGCTAAGCGTGTCTTGGGCTTGTTCCCTTATAAAGTACAGGTCATGGGGGGGATCGTTCTTCACCATGGTGACGTTCCAGAAATGCGTACAGGGGAAGGGAAAACCTTGACTGCGACCATGCCTGTATACTTGAATGCCCTATCTGGTAAAGGGGTTCACGTTGTTACGGTCAATGAATACCTGACAGAACGTGATGCGACAGAGATGGGAGAATTGTACTCATGGCTAGGTCTTTCAGTTGGGATCAACCTGGCTGCAAAATCACCTTCTGAAAAACAAGAAGCTTATGCTTGTGATATTACCTATTCAACCAATGCGGAAATCGGTTTCGACTACTTGCGTGATAACATGGTTGTTCGTGCCGAAAATATGGTGCAACGTCCTTTGAACTATGCTTTGGTCGATGAGGTAGACTCTATCTTAATCGATGAAGCCCGTACTCCATTGATTGTTTCAGGTCAGACTTCTACAGAAACTAGCCAACTTTATCACATGGCGGATGCCTTTGTGAAATCTTTGGAAGAAGAAGACTATATTATTGACGTTCCTTCAAAGACGATTGGTTTGTCAGATTCTGGGATTGATAAGGCTGAAAGCTACTTTAAGCTTGAAAACTTGTATGATATTGAAAATGTTGCTTTGACGCACTACATTGACAATGCCCTCCGTGCCAACTATATCATGATTTTGGACATCGACTATGTGGTCAGTGAGGATCAAGAAATCTTGATCGTCGACCAATTTACAGGTCGGACCATGGAAGGACGTCGTTATTCAGACGGCTTGCACCAAGCGATTGAGGCTAAAGAAGGTGTACCAGTTCAAGAAGAAACCAAAACATCAGCTTCTATAACTTACCAAAACCTCTTCCGGATGTACAAAAAACTTTCAGGGATGACAGGTACTGGTAAGACAGAAGAAGAAGAATTCCGTGAAATTTACAACATTCGCGTCATTCCAATTCCAACAAACCGTCCGATTGCTCGTATTGACCATCCAGATCTTCTCTATCCAAGCTTGAAATCGAAGTTTAAGGCTGTAGTAGAAGATGTAAAAGCACGCTACGAAAAAGGGCAACCAGTCTTGGTGGGTACCGTTGCCGTTGAAACCAGTGACTATTTATCTCGTCTCTTGGTCGAAGCAGGAGTTCCCCACGAAGTTTTGAATGCGAAAAACCACTACAAAGAAGCTCAAATCATCATGAATGCTGGTCAACGTGGTGCCGTTACCATCGCGACCAACATGGCCGGACGTGGTACCGATATCAAGCTCGGTGAAGGGGTTCGTGAATTGGGCGGACTATGTGTCATTGGTACAGAGCGTCATGAAAGCCGTCGTATTGATAACCAGTTGCGTGGACGTTCCGGACGTCAAGGGGACCCGGGTGAATCTCAATTCTACCTTTCTCTTGAAGATGAGTTGATGCGTCGTTTCGGTTCAGAGCGCATCAAAGCCTTGTTAGACCGCTTCAAACTAAGCGAAGAAGAATCGGTCATCCGATCTAACATGTTTACACGTCAAGTTGAAGCAGCCCAAAAACGAGTGGAAGGGAACAACTATGACACTCGTAAGCAAGTCCTTCAGTATGATGACGTCATGCGGGAGCAACGCGAGATTATCTACTCTCAACGCTATGATGTGATTACTGCGGATCGTGATTTGGCTCCAGAAATCAAGGCCATGATCAAACGAACCATTAAACGGATCGTTGAAGGGGCAAGCCACTCAAGCAAGGAAGAACGTACGGAAGCTATCTTGAACTTTGCCAAATACAATTTGGTCCCTGAAGATACCATTTCAGAGAGCGATATTGAAGGCAAATCTGATAAAGATGTGATTGATTACTTGTTCAAACGAGCTGAAGAGGTTTATGAAAACCAAGTAGCGAAATTACGCGATGAAGAAGCAGTCAGAGAATTCCAAAAAGTCTTGATCCTTCGTGTTGTGGACAGTAAGTGGACAGATCACATCGATGCCTTAGACCAATTGCGTAATGCTGTCGGTCTCCGTGGCTATGCGCAAAACAATCCAGTGGTCGAATACCAATCTGAAGGATTCCGTATGTTCAACGATATGATTGGTTCTATCGAGTTTGATGTGACTCGTCTCATGATGAAAGCTCAAATTCATGAACAAGAGCGTCCACGTACAGAACACAGTATTTCAACGACAGCGACTCGCAACATTGCCGCTCAAAAAACTGATTTACCAGAAGATCTTGATTTGAGTCAAATCAAACGCAATGATATTTGTCCATGTGGATCTGGTAAGAAATTTAAAAACTGTCACGGTAAAAAACTCTAATCGTATGAAAGGATCAGCCTATGTCTTTTACAGCTACTAGCCCAATCATTGATGAAACAACGGTGACTTCTCTTTATCGCTTAGAAGGTGAACAGTTGGCTCGCAAAGAAGCGCGTGACCGTGAACTAGCCTCTATTTTAAAGGGAGAAGACAAACGCATCTTGCTTGTGATGGGACCATGTTCATCAGATAATGAGGAAGCAGTGATGGAGTATGCTCGTCGCCTTGCAACCCTTCAAGAAGAAGTCAAAGATCGGGTCTTCATTGTGATGCGGGTCTATACTGCCAAGCCTCGGACCAATGGAGATGGCTATAAAGGCTTGATGCATCAGCCGGATACTGCTTCAGAACCAAGTTTTGTAGCTGGTTTAAAGGCAGTTCGTCGCCTGCATCATCGAGTGATTACCGAAACTGGATTGACAACAGCAGACGAACTTTTGTATCCAGAGACCTACCCCTTTGTTGAAGATTTACTTTCCTATGTTGCTATTGGGGCACGTTCTGTAGAAGATCAAGGCCACCGTTTTGTGGCAAGTGGGATTTCAGTCCCAACTGGATTAAAAAATCCGACATCTGGAAATCTGTCTGTCATGTTTAATGCGATTTATGCCGCACAGCATGGGCATCATTTCTTCTATAATGGTCGTTCTGTGGAGACAAGTGGAAATCCATTCGGACACGCTATTCTGCGTGGAGCTTTAGACGCGAATGGGAAAAACATTCCAAACTACCACTATGAAGATTTGCTAGAAGCTGCTCATCGTTACCAAGCCTTGGGATTGCAACATCCATTTATCTTGGTTGATACCAATCATGATAATTCTGGGAAAAAATTTGCTGAACAGATTCGCATTGTCAGAGAGACCCTTAGTAATCGAAGCTGGAATCCAATTATCCATGATGTGGTTCGTGGATTTATGATTGAATCTTATCTAGAGGACGGTCGTCAAGATCAACCAGAAGTATTTGGTCAATCAATCACAGACCCATGCTTGGGTTGGGAAAAGACAGAAAGCTTAGTACGAGAAATATATCAGTATGTAGCTGAATAAGAGGAGAGGGCTGGAGAAAACATTCTCAGCCCTTTCCTTCTTAAATTGACTTGCTGATAGTGAATCATTAAAGAGGAAAAGATATGATTGTTGGACATGGGATAGATATCGAATCCATTCAATCCATTGAAGAAGCCTACCAGAGACATCCCAGATTTGCTTCCAAGGTATTGACAGAGACAGAACGAGAACGATTCGATCAATTATCCGGGAAACGGAAAATGGAATACCTGGCCGGACGATGGTCTGCAAAAGAAGCCTTTTCCAAGGCTTGGGGAACAGGAATTGGTCCAGTAGGATTTCAGGATCTGGAAATTCTAACCAATCAAAAAGGAGCTCCCTATTTTTCAAAAGCCCCTTTTAGTGGAAAGATTTGGGTTTCAATCAGTCACTCAGGCGATTTAGTTTCGACCAGTGTCATTTTGGAGGAAAGAAATGAAAGCTAGTATACATAGACCAACGCGAGCATATGTAGATGTAGAGGCTATTGCCTATAATGTTCAACAAATACAGGCCCATATTCCGAAAGAGACCTTGACCTTTGCAGTTGTCAAGGCCAATGCATACGGTCATGGGGTCCAGCCAGTGGTAGAACGCTTATTGCCAATGGTAGATGCTTTTTGTGTATCCAACCTAGACGAAGCCATAGAAGTTCGCCAAGTAGCTGGCGAAAAGCCGATTTTAATTTTAGGTGTTGCACCAGTAGAAGATATTGCGATTGCCATCAAAGAAAAAATCCGTTATACAGTGGCTAGTCTCGAGTGGTTGAAAGCTTTGTTAGCTGAAAAGTCTGATCTAACTGGTTTGAAGGTTCATATTAAAGTGGATTCAGGAATGGGACGCATTGGTTTCCGTTCAGTGGAAGACTTGAAAGAGGCTATGATCTTATTAAGAGAGCATGGAGCAGAAGTGGAAGGGATCTTTACTCATTTTGCTACAGCTGATGAAAAAGATGACCGTCATTTCCAAGGACAATTGCAACGATTTAAGAGCTTGTTGGAGCTCTTGCCCTATACTCCAGAAATCGTTCATGCCAGCAATTCAGCAACGACTTTATGGCATGCTGATACCATTTTTAATGCGGTCCGACTGGGGGATGTCATGTATGGCCTCAATCCAAGTGGGAGAGAGCTGGAACTACCTTATAGCATTCGTCCTGCTTTAAGTTTGGAAACAGAATTGGTGCATGTCAAGCCACTAGAAGTGGGTCAGACAGTTGGCTATGGAGCGACCTATCAGACGACTGAGGAAGAGTGGATTGGGACCATTCCGATTGGCTATGCAGATGGCTGGACTAGAGATATGCAAGGTTTTCATGTCCTTATTGATGGGCAATTTTGCCCAATTGTCGGTCGCGTATCTATGGACCAAATCACCATTCGCCTACCGAAGGCCTATCCGATTGGGACCAAGGTGGTATTGATCGGATCGGATGGTGATCTAGCTATAACGGCAACGGATGTAGCAGCCTATAGAGGCACGATCAACTATGAGGTGGTTTGTGTCTTGAGCGATCGCGTACCAAGAGTTTATCGTCCAACAAAGGAAGTCAGTGGGAAGTAAGCTGTTTAAATTTTCCTAGCTTCCTTTCATAAAAAGTTCGAGATGAAAGAGGTTGATGACGGAGGTCCCAGCCTCCTTTCTTATCTAGGAGGAATGAATGAACTTACACCAACCACTCTCTGTCTTACCAGGAATTGGACCAAAATCAGCAGAGAAATACAAGAAATTGGGAATCGAAACGGTTGAAGATCTCTTGCTCTACTTTCCATTTCGATATGAAGATTTTAAATCAAAAAATGTTTTAGACTTGGAAGATGGAGAAAAAGCGGTCGTTTCTGGACTTGTCGCAACTCCAGCCAATGTTCAATATTACGGCTACAAACGCAACCGTCTTCGCTTCACCATTAAACAAGGGGAGCTGGTGTTAGCAGTTAGTTTCTTTAACCAGCCCTATCTAGCGGACAAAATTGAACTGGGGCAAACGGTGGCTGTCTTTGGTAAATGGGACAAGGCCAAGGGAGCCTTGACAGGGATGAAGCTACTCGCGCAAGTCGAAGATGACCTTCAACCGGTCTACCGCTTGGCTCAAGGGGTGAGTCAGTCTGCTCTAGTGAAGGTTATCAAAACAGCTTTTGAAGCAGGCTTGGACCAACTATTGGAAGAAAATTTACCCCAAGTCCTAATGGACAAGTACCAGTTGCTTTCTCGCAGACAAGCGGTCAGGGCTATGCATTTTCCCAAGGATCTTAAGGAATACAAGCAGGCCCTGAGACGAGTGAAATTTGAAGAACTGCTCTTTTTCCAATTGCAACTGCAGGTCTTGAAGGAAGAAAATCGTTCTGTCGGGCAGGGAATCGTACTGGATTGGGATGAGAAGAAGTTAAAAGCTCTTCAAGCCAGTCTTCCCTTTGCTTTGACAGAGGCCCAGGAGAGAAGCCTGAACGAAATTCTAGCAGATATGCGTTCTCCTTACCATATGAATCGTCTCTTGCAAGGGGATGTTGGAAGTGGAAAAACTGTCGTTGCTGGACTAGCCATGTATGCTGCTGTGACAGCTGGCAAGCAAGCAGCTTTGATGGTACCGACAGAAATTTTAGCCGAGCAGCATTTACAAAGTTTGACCTCTCTTTTTCCTAATCTTAGAATCCTTCTTTTGACAGGAAGTCTAAAAGCTGCGGAGAGACGAGAACGGTTGGAGTTGATTAAGACAGGTCAAGTAGACCTGATTGTGGGAACCCATGCCTTGATTCAAGAGGGAGTCCATTTCCATGATTTAGGCTTGGTCATTATTGATGAGCAGCACCGTTTTGGTGTAGGCCAAAGACGGATCCTGCGTGAAAAGGGCCAAAATCCTGATGTCTTGATGATGACAGCGACCCCAATTCCTCGGACCCTGGCAATCACTGCTTTTGGAGATATGGATGTTTCCATCATCGACCAAATGCCAGCTGGTCGAAAAGAAATCATCACCCGATGGGTCAAGCATCAACAGTTAAACTTGGTTTTGGACTGGTTGGTTAAAGAAATTCAAAAAGGTTCCCAAGCCTATGTTATTTCTCCTTTGATTGAAGAATCTGAAGCCCTGGACCTCAAAAATGCTATTGCCTTAGAGGAAGAATTGATTGCCTACTTCGGAGATCGTGCCCGTATTGCCCTCCTCCATGGCAAGATGAAGGGGGAAGATAAAGAGGCCATTATGCAGGCCTTTAAGCAGGGAGAAATAGACTTGTTAGTTTCGACAACCGTTATCGAAGTTGGGGTCAATGTTCCCAATGCTACCGTCATGATTATCATGGATGCAGACCGCTTTGGCTTGAGCCAATTGCACCAGCTGAGAGGTCGGGTAGGACGTGGAGATAAGCAGTCTTACGCAGTCTTAGTTGCTAATCCCAAAACGGAATCAGGCAAGCGTCGGATGAAAATCATGACCGAAACGACTAATGGTTTTGTCTTGGCAGAAGAAGATCTCAAGCTACGGGGCTCTGGGGAAATCTTTGGAACGCGTCAATCAGGTATACCAGAATTTCAAGTGGCCAACCTCATTGAAGATTATCCAATCTTAGAGGAAGCGCGAAAGGTAGCTGTTCAGGTGGTCACGACTCCTAATTGGCGAGAGCATCCAGATTGGCATTATCTGTCTCTACATTTGGAACAGAAAGAGCACCTGGATTAAGAAGTGATAAGAAAAAGAGGCTGGGACAAAAGTCCTAGCCTCTCAATTGTCTTTGGATTGTCGA
>CADFQU010000042.1 GCA_902836505.1 Streptococcaceae bacterium | reverse complement strand
AGAGTACCTGACTACGAATCAGGCGGTTAGAGGTTCGACTCCTCTAGGGTGCATAAAGCGTAAGCTTTAGTTCGGGAAGTAGCTCAGCTTGGTAGAGTACTTGGTTTGGGACCAAGGTGTCGCAGGTTCGAATCCTGTCTTCCCGATATTATTGAAAGGTCATGTGCCTTTTTTTATTTTGTTATAACATAAAAAGGCCATCAGGCCTTTTTATGTTATAACAGTTGGTATTCGTCAATCAGCATGATTGTTTCTCGTCCTTTGTTATCAACAATTCTGACTTGTCTTGGATAATAGGGGTCGAAAGGAATCAGGAAATCAACTGCGATTTCTAAAGGAAAGTCTTTTTGACTGAAGCGCAGGGTTGTTTTTCCTTTCCGATTGATGAGTTCAAATTTTAAAACGGGGTTTAAGGGATAGACATGTTTGAGGTAGTTGTCAATGACAAACCAGAAACTATCGATGATATCATCCGGTAAGCTGGTTACGACCCCAAAACTTGCATAGCGGCCTCTTGTATTTGTAAACGCCATAGTGTCTCCCTTCCTATTTTTATTAAGTACATAGTACTTGTTTTAGGTGGATATTGCAAGTATTAAGTTCGAAAAAAAGAGCTTTCGCTCTTTCCAACTTTATTTATTTCGCAGTTCAACATAACGGTTGTACCAAATTTTAATGTATTCCTCAGAGAATGGACCTAACTGGTTGTTAATCCAGTCGACAAGAATTTTGACATTTTCTTTTAGGATAAAGTCAATGTCATCTGAATAGTTCATTTTGCGTTTGTGCTGTTCGTATTCTTCTACGTCCAGCAGTTTCTTATCACCATCTGGAAAGACTTTGACATCAAGATCATAATCTATATACTTTAGTGCTTCTTGGTCCATATAATATGGACTGGCAAGATTACAATAATAGGATACTTCATTATCTCGTATCATAGCGATGATATTGAACCAGTACTTCTTATGAAAGTAGACAATTGCTGGCTCTCTTGTAATCCATCTTCTACCATCGCTCTCTGTGACGAGAGTATGATCATTGACGCCGATAAGTGCGTTTTCCGTAGTTTTTAGTACCATGGTATCCCGCCAAGTTCGGTGGAGACTTCCATCATGTTTATAACTTTGAATTGTAATAAAGTCGCCTTCTTTAGGTAGTTTCATAACTTACCAACTTTCTACAATCTAAGTACATCCTCTATATTGTATCATATTTTCATGAAAATAAGGGATTTTCATGTATTTTTATTTAAAGGAATTCTCGAAGAGCTGTAGAAATGTCTGAGTAGTCATACCCTTTGCGAGCAAGAGCTTGGGTGAGGCGTTGTTTGAGTTCGTAGCCCTCATATTTTCGGGAGTATTTCTGATACTGTTTTTCTAGTTCCTTCATAATCAGGTCGAGAGTTTGTTCTTCATCTTGCTCGATGTCTAATTGGTGGTAGGCGTGCTTAGCAACTTCATAACTAAAGCCTTTATTGATGAGAGTTTGTGTGATTTTATCTTTTAAGGCTCATGGTGGAAGTTTTTTAGCGTATTGCTTGGCTAGTTTCTGAGCAGTTCGTTGAGCTACCTCGGAGAAATCAAATTCTGGGGTGATCCGATCAATATAGTGGGAAGAGACACCTTTTTGAATGAGCTTTTGCTTGAGGAGATAGGGGCCCTTGTCTCCTGAGAGGTGATTGGATTGAAAGATAGCCCGAGTATAGGCCAAGTCATCGATCCATTTGTCTTCTTTTAGGGTGTTCATGACGGTTTCGATGGTAGATTCGTCGATTTCGTGCTTGATTAAGTAGTCTCTAACCTCGCGAGCTGTTCGTGCCTTAAAGGAAAGGTGATAGAGGGCCAAGTTTTTAGCATGGGAGAGCTGGGCATAGCTTTGGATTTCCTTGAGTTCTTCCTGGCTAATTTCCTTGTCTCGCGAGAGCATGAAGCGGACGATGGTGTCTTCAGTAATGTAGAGGGATTCGGCTTGATCCAGCTCTAGAAGGTAGAGACGCTTTTTCTTTTCTAATTTGGTAATTTTCATAGGATTCCTATTTCGTTTGAGTTTTATTATGGTAAATGATCAGTCTTTCTCTTTATATTATTCGTAGTTCTTTTGAGAAATGGTCCCTGATTCCTTGTTTTTCTTTTCAATTCTATCATATTCTAAACGAATGAGAAACTACATGGTATAATAGACATATGGATTTAAAAGTTAAACAAAGAATTCCTTTGAAAATCAAGCGAATGGGAATTAATGGTGAAGGGATTGGCTTTTACAAGAAGACCTTGGTCTTTGTGCCTGGGGCTTTAAAGGGTGAAGATGTCTTTTGCCAAATTACGGCGATTCGGAAGAATTTTGCAGAAGCCAAGCTCTTGTCCGTCAACAAGGCTTCCAAGTATCGGGTAACGCCAACCTGTGATATTTACGAGACCTGTGGGGGCTGCCAAATCATGCATCTGAAGTACAGCAAGCAGTTGGAGTTCAAAACAGACTTATTGCAGCAGGCCTTGAAGAAATATGCTCCTAAAGGGTATGAAAATTATCTGATTCATCCGACGCTTGGGATGAAAAAACCTCAGTATTATCGGGCCAAGCTCCAATTTCAGACGCGTAAATTTAAGGGGCAGGTTAAGGCTGGTTTATACGCTCAAAATTCCCATTATTTGGTGGAATTAAGGGACTGTCTGGTCCAGGATCCGGTCATTCAGGAAATCGCTAATCACGTAGCTGAGTTATTAACCTACTACCAGATTCCAATTTCAGATGATCGGAAGCAATTGGGAGTTCGAACCATCATGGTACGCCGGGCTCGCAAGTCTGGTCAGGTCCAAATGATCGTGGTGACGAGTCGACAAATTAATTTAACAAACTTGGTCGCAGACCTAGTAGAAAAATACCCTGAAATTGTAACGGTGGCAGTGAATCTGAACACTTCTAAATCAAGCGAGATTTATGGAGAGAAGACGCAGATTATATGGGGACAGGAGACCATCCGAGAAGGGGTCTTGGATTATGAATTTTCCTTGTCTCCTCGGGCCTTTTACCAGTTAAATCCTGAGCAAACCGAAGTCCTCTATAGTGAGGCTGTCAAGGCCTTAGATGTATCACCAGAGGATCATTTGATTGATGCCTACTGTGGTGTTGGGACCATTGGTTTCGCCTTTGCGGACAAGGTCAAGAGTGTACGGGGGATGGACATTATCCCTGAAGCGATTGAGGATGCTAAGTACAATGCTAAGCAGATGGGATTTGATAACACACACTACGAAGCGGGGACGGCTGAGGAAATCATCCCTCGCTGGTACAAAGAAGGCTATCGGGCGGATGCAGTTATTGTGGATCCACCACGGACAGGACTGGGTATTCAATTGATTGATACCTTGTTGCGCTATGCCCCTCAAAAGATGGTCTATGTCTCTTGTAATGTTTCGACCTTGGCGCGAGACCTTGTAGACTTGACCAAGGTGTATGATGTTGTCTACATCCAGTCAGTAGATATGTTTCCCCATACAGCTCGGACAGAAGCTGTGGTGAAGTTAGTCAAGAAAGCTTAATAGAACAGGAATCAACAATGGATATTTGGGAAATCATGTATGAAAAGGCCAAGGCCCTCTATCGTCCCCATGAAGTATCTGATTTTGTCTATGCGCAACACGTGGTTGCGGCTATTGAGGCAGAGGATGGGCAAATCTATACAGGCTTTTGTATGGAAGGGACCTGTGGAGTCTTCCATTTGTGTGCAGAACGAGCGGCTCTCTTTAATATGTACCAAGCATCTGGTCAAACCAAGGTGAAACGAATTTTAGCCTTCCGAGATCGACCACCTTATGGCGGCGGCTCTGGAATGCCTTGTGGGGCTTGTCGAGAGTTCTTAATGGAACTTGATCCAGCCAATAGCCAGTTAGAGTTTATGGTCGATTATGAGAGTCGGAAGACTATTACTCTGGGAGAATTGATACCCTTTTGGTGGGGAGAAGAACGGGCCAATCAGAGGGCTGAGGAGCTTCCCCAGGAGGAATATTAGTTTCCCAGGAGCTAAGATGAGAGAAGAAATGTGAGAGTGAGAGATGGACAATAAAATTGATGTATCGATTCCAGTTGCTCAAGTCATTGATCAACATCCGGAAGTATTAGACTTGTTGGTGGAATTGGGCTTTAAACCCTTAGCCAATCCGATCATGCGCAATACAGTTGGGCGCAAGGTTTCTTTGAAACAAGGATCAAAATTAGAGGGTACGCCCATGGAGAAGATTGTGCGAACATTAGAGGCCAATGGTTATGAAGTAGTGGGGCTAGACTAATGAGCGATGAACGAATTCATGTCTTGAGAGACATCTTATTAGATCTTCATCATGGAGCCTCTCCTGAGTCGGTCCAAGAGCGCTTTGATGCGACCTTTAGCGGGGTGTCTGCGATTGAGATTTCCCTCATGGAGCATGAGCTGATGAACTCTGATGCAGGCATTACCTTTGAGGATGTCATGGAGCTTTGTGATGTCCATGCCAATCTCTTTAAGAACGCTGTACAAGGGGTTGAAGTAGCAGATACTGACCATCCAGGCCATCCGGTTCAGATCTTTAAACAGGAGAACCTGGCCCTTCGGGCGGCTATGATGCGGGTCCGTCGTTTGCTGGATAATTATGAGACGACAGAGGATCCTGAGATGATCCAGGAGATTCACAAAGGCTTGTTGCGTCAGCTAGGCTTGGTGGGTCAATTTGATCGGCATTACCGCCGCAAGGAAGAGTTGATGTTTCCTATTATGGAACGCTATGGACATGATTCCCCTCCCAAAGTCATGTGGGGGGTAGATGACCAGATTAGAGAACTCTTTGCGAAAGCCTTGGAAGTGGCTAAGGAACTTCCTAATTGTGCCATTTCTGAGGTCAAAGAGCGATTTGAAGCCTTTGCGCAGGAGTTTGAGGCCATGATTTTCAAGGAAGAGTCGATCCTCTTGATGATTTTGCTGGAGGCCTTTACTCAGGATGATTGGCTCTCCATCGCGGAAGAAAGTGAGGCTTATGGTTATGCCATCATCATTCCGAGTGAGAAATGGGTACCGAAACGTGTGGACTTCAAGGAAGCAGCAACAGAAGAGACAGAAGGTTCAGGTGAAGTCCTTCCTTCTTCAAATGGAAGCGAGCAAAGCCAAGTCATTGAGACTCCTGAGGGACAACTGACCATTACCTTTAGGCCTAAGAAAAAAGAAGAAAGCTTCGATCGCCAGCAACCACAAGCTTTTGGCCATGGCTTTCTCTCTGTGAAGCAGGCTAACTTGATCTTGAACCATCTACCGATGGAGATCACTTTTGTCAATAAGGATGATATTTTCCAATATTACAATGATGCAGCGCCTTTTGAGGAGATGATCTTCAAACGGACGCCGTCGCAGGTAGGACGCAATGTCGAACTGTGTCACCCTCCGAAATACTTGGAGAAGGTAAAAGCAATCATACAGGGGCTTCGAGATGGGAAAAAAGACAAGTACGAAATGTGGTTCAAATCAGAATCACGTGGGAAATTTGTCCATGTTACCTATGCAGCAGTGCGCGATGAAGCGGGAGAATTTCAAGGTGTCTTGGAATATGTCCAGGATATCCAACCCTATCGGGAGATCGATAGTGAATTTTATAGAGGATTGGAGTAAGAATGAGCTACGAAAAAGAATTTATGAAAGAATTTGAGGCTTGGATTAAGACCCAGGTCATGATCAATGAGATGGCCCTGACAGAAAGCAAGAAGGTCTATGAAGAGGATCAGGACGAGCGGGCCAAGGAAGCCATGATCCGCTATGAGAGTCGCTTGGATGCCTATCAATTCTTGCAAGGGAAGTTTGCCAACTACCACGAAGGGAAAGGTTTCCACGATCTTCCAGACGGTTTGTTTGGAGAAAGAACCTATTAAAGGCTCTCTGGGAAGGCCTTTGACGAGCTGGATTTGGCTGAAAATAGTGCAATGACTTGATTTTTCGAGGGATTGTGTTACAATAAAAAAGTTGAACAGACGTCAACGAATTATCGAAAGTAATATTGGTGATGAAACCTTGTTGCCTTAGGGATTGATCACTGGATACGTAGGAGGAAAAATGGCAAAGAAGAACGTTAACCGTGCGAAACAATACAAACATCAAAATAGACATCTTTTGAAAAAAGCTGTCGCAACTGTAGGAGCAGCTGTTAAAGAGGCACCTAAAAAGGTTGAGAAAGCAGCAAAAGCTGTAGCGAAAGAAGTGAAAGAAGCAGCTTCTTCAGTGGAAGAATTCGCTGCAAGCTTGGAAGGTGTAGCCCTTGATCGCGCGCAAACATTCTATGATGAAGGTATTCGCTCTGTTGCGGACTTTGCAAACTGGACAGAAAAAGAGTTGTTGGCCCTTAAAGGAATCGGACCAGCAACCATCAAAAAATTGCAAGAGCTTGGAGTCAAGTTCAAATAATTGCTTTTGTGATTTCTTGCTATTTCCAGGAAAACTTGATAAAATGAAGCTGTTAGAGGTGTTTTGAATCCCACATTTTACAGAAAGTGGCGGTGCTGAGAAGTCCACAAATGTGTCAAAACTAGTTGCTAATGGATGAAAATGAAATAAACAAAGTTGCGGGCTCTGCCCGAAATTGGGTGGTACCGCGGATAAACATATTCGTCCCTGTCAGGTTGATGACAGGGGCGATTTTTTTGTAGAAAGTGAGGGGGAAGATGACAAGAGCAGAGTTGCCAGAACGAATTGAAACGGAGCGTCTGGTCTTACGAGTCCGTACCGTGGCGGATGCCGAAGATATCCATGCCTATGCTAGTCTCCCAGAGGTTGCCTACCCAGCAGGCTTCCCACCCGTCAAAACCTTGGAAGATGAGATTTATTACCTCGAGCATGTCCTGCCTGAGCGCAATCAAAAGGAAAATCTCCCAGCTGGTTATGGAATTGTTGTCAAAGGAACCGATATAATCATTGGCTCTGTTGATTTCAACCATCGCCACGAGGACGATGTGCTGGAGATTGGCTATACCTTGCACCCAGACTATTGGGGTCGAGGTTATGTTCCAGAAGCAGCGCGTGCCTTGATTGACTTAGCTTTTAAAGAATTGAAGCTACACAAGATTGAATTATCTTGCTTTGGTTACAACCTTCAAAGTCAACGAGTCGCCGAGAAGCTTGGTTTCACTCTTGAAGCTCGCATAAGGGATCGCAAAGATGCCCAAGGCAATCGCTGTGATGATTTGAGATATGGCTTGCTGAAGAGTGAGTGGGAGGTGGATTGATGCATGTTTTTATCATTGGAGCTCCAGCTTCAGGGAAAATGACCATTGGTCAGGAACTTTCGAAACTCACTGGCGCGACTCTATTTTTCAACCATCAACCCATTGATTTTGCACTCGAAATCTATCAAGATTTTACAGAGGAAATGTGGGAATTTGTTCGTGGAATTTACTTT
>CADFQU010000041.1 GCA_902836505.1 Streptococcaceae bacterium | reverse complement strand
ACGAATTACCGATTTCTGTCCCACTCTCTTTTTGTTTTTTAGGTGTTCTCTCTCGTTTTCTTTCTTTTTAAAGTGTGGTATACTAGAGGGACGAACTCGTATGTGAGGAGTGCTTTTGATAAGTCGATTATGAAGCACAAAATTAAACAAAGGATTAGGACCAAACGATGGCAAAAGAAAAAATAGTACTTCTTTATGGTGGCCGTAGCGCAGAGCGTGAAGTGTCGGTACTTTCAGCTGAAAGCGTCATGCGGGCGATTAATTATGACAAGTATTCGGTCGAGACCTATTTCATTACTCAGGCGGGGGACTTCATCAAGACCCAAACCTTTGAAGAGAAGCCTGCTGAAACCGAACGCTTAATGACCAATGAAACCATTGATTGGGACGCAAAAGTATCTCCGAGCAGCATCTACCAAGAAGGAGCGGTTGTCTTTCCAGTCCTTCACGGACCGATGGGCGAAGATGGATCTGTTCAAGGTTTCCTAGAAGTCTTGAAACTCCCTTATGTGGGCTGTGATATCCTTTCTTCTAGTGTGGCGATGGACAAGATTACCACGAAACGGGTCCTAGAATCTGCAGGGATTCCACAAGTTCCTTATGTGGCTGTCCTTGAAGGAGACGACCTAGAGGCTAAGATTGCCTTGATCGAAAAAGAATTAACCTATCCGGTCTTTACCAAGCCTTCTAATATGGGCTCTAGTGTTGGGATTTCAAAAGCAGAGAACCAAGCAGAACTCCGTCAGTCTTTGGAATTGGCCTTTAAATACGATAGCCGTGTTCTGGTTGAGCAAGGTGTCGTGGCGCGCGAAATCGAAGTGGGACTATTAGGCAACTACGATGTGAAAAGTACCCTGCCTGGTGAAGTGGTCAAAGATGTAGCCTTTTATGACTACGAAGCCAAATACATCGATAATAAGATTACGATGGCAATTCCAGCGGAAATCCCAGCAGAAGTTGTTACAACCATGCGTCAGAATGCTGAATTGGCCTTTCGTGCCATTGGTGGTAAAGGTCTCTCCCGTTGTGATTTCTTCTACACAGAGGATGGAGGCATCTACTTGAATGAGCTCAATACCATGCCCGGCTTTACCCAATGGTCTATGTATCCTTTACTTTGGGATAACATGGGCTTGGCCTATCCTGATTTAATCGAGCGCTTGGTAGAATTAGCCAAAGAAACCTTTGAAAAACGCGAAGCGCACTTGCTTTAAGAAACTGTTCCTAGCGGGAGTGGGAGATGAAGTCAACTCATAGAGGAGTCACTTTTCTTCCTGCTCCCACTTTTTAGAGGAGAATACCATGAATGTAACCTTGCACGAAGTAGCACGTGTCCTTGGTGCCCGAAATGATATCAGTCAATTTGAGGATTTTGTTTTACAGAAACCAGAATTTGATAGTCGTCTCATTGGCCCGGGGGATCTCTTTGTCCCTCTCAAGGGAGCGCGTGATGGGCATGATTTTATTGAAACCGCCTTTGAAAATGGGGCTGTAGCGACCTTGTCTGAAAAAGAAGTAGAAGGCCACCCTTATTTATTGGTAGATGATGTTCTAGCAGCCTTTCAAAAATTAGCCCAATATGTTTTGGAGAAGAGTCAAGTAGATGTCTTGGCAGTCACCGGTTCAAACGGTAAGACAACAACCAAAGATATGTTGGCTCAACTGCTGTCTACTACTTATAAAACCTATAAAACACAAGGGAACTACAATAATGAAATTGGCCTCCCTTACACGGTTCTCCATATGACAGAAGGCACAGAGAAGCTTGTCCTTGAAATGGGACAGGACCATCTGGGAGATATCCATCTCTTGTCAGAACTGGCGCATCCAAAGGTTGCAATTGTCACCTTGATTGGGGAAGCCCACCTGGAGTTTTTCAAAGATCGCAAAGAAATCGCTAAAGGGAAATTGCAAATTGCGGACGGCATGCCTGATGGGGCTCTTCTGGTAGTTCCGGCGGATCCTATCATCAATGGTTACCTCCCTGAAAAGCAAAAAGTCGTCCGCTTTGGTCCAGATGAGGAGATTTTCCTTACCGAGTTGGTAGAGCGAAAGGATAGCTTAACCTTCCGCACGAATTTCTTAAATGAAGCCATTGATCTTCCTGTAACTGGGAAATACAATGCGACCAATGCCATGATTGCAGCTTATGTTGCCCTGCAAGAAGGAGTCAGCGAAGAGGCCATCCGTGCAAGTTTTAAAGGCCTAGAGCTTACGAAGAACCGCACAGAATGGAAGAAGGCAAGTAATGGAGCGGATATCTTATCCGATGTCTACAATGCCAATCCGACGGCTATGCGCCTGATTTTAGAAACCTTCTCGACCATTCCTGCCAATCCAAATGGCCGGAAGTTGGCAGTTCTTGCAGATATGAAAGAACTAGGGGGGCAATCCATTGATCTCCACAACCAAATGATTCTCAGTCTTTCACCGGATGTCTTGGATACGGTTATTTTCTACGGTCAAGACATTGCGGGCTTGGCTCAATTAGCGAGCCAGATGTTCCCACTCGGACATGTCTATTATTTCAAAAAGACCGCTGAGGAAGATCAATTTGAGGACCTGGTCAAACAAGTCAAGGAAAGCTTAAAAGAGCAGGACCAAATCCTCATCAAGGGAAGCAATTCCATGAATCTAGCCAAATTGGTAGAGGAGTTGGAGAATGGCGAGTAATAATGTACTAAAGAACATTCAGCGCTTGATTTCAATCACCAATACAGGCTTAGCGTTCTCAAAAGATCCATTTGATCAAGAGCGCTATCAGGATATTCGTGCCATTTTACAGGATCTTGTCAGAGAAGCGACTGATTTGAATCCACAAGAATTATCGGATTTGTTTAGACCGACAGACCATTACGATACTCCCTTGATTGATGTTAGGGCATGGATTGTCAAAGATGGAAAACTTTGTCTGGTGAAAGGTCAGGGAGAAGAGACCTGGGCCTTGCCGGGTGGCTTTGGTGAGGTTGGCTATTCTCCGACGGAAAACATTTTAAAGGAAATCCAAGAAGAAACGGGCTATTCTGCGCGTGTAATCAGATTGTTGGCAGTATTTGATACCAATCGCTACCAATTGCAAAGTCGCCAATATGTGAAATTGGTATTTGAATGTGAATTATTAGATGGAAATTTTGAAAAGAACCAGGAAATTTCCGACCTTGCCTTTTTTGAGAGAGAAAAAATACCTGCTCTTTCTACCAAGCGCAATACAGAAGAACAATTGAACTTCCTTTGGGAGGTCTATGATGGAAAACGAGATTTGTATTGTGATTAAAAATGATCTATAAATTAAAGGAATGTGAAAATGACACTTTGGGATTTATTGTTTACAAACCAAAAATCAGCTCCACCTGAATTTGGGCTCTGGTATTTCATTCTGCCAGCTTCTTTGTTGGTGGTTGGCTACTTTTCCATTAGATATGCACAGTCCAAAAGCTACCAACGCTTTTGGTATTGGGCACAGTTGATCCAAGTCTTGACCATTAATGCTTGGTATATTCTTGCCCACATGCCGTTGACGGATAATTTGCCTTTCTATCATTGCCGCTTGGCCATGCTGGTGATTCTCTTTGCACCTAGAGGGACCTATATCAAGCAATATTTTGCTCTCTTGGGAGTTCTAGGATCGATTGCGGCCTTGGTTTACCCAGCCTTTGATCCCTTCCCTTTCCCTCATATCACCGTTCTGAATCTAATTTTTAGCCACTGGGCCTTGCTTGCCAATAGTTTGATTTACCTACAGGATCATTATCAATCTGAAAAACAAGACAGCTTGAGAATTGTCAAGATCACCTTTGGCATGAATGCCTTGATTTTCTTGGTTAACCTATTGACGAAAGGGGATTATGGCTTTTTACGGCGTCCACCAATCATTGGGGACCATGGAGCTCTCTTGAACTATCTTTTGGTTAGCTTGGTGATGGTAGCTGGAATTTACTTGGTCAACCAACGGTATAAGTACAAATACAAGATGGTTGAAGAGACGGTCGTTTCACGTTCAGAATAGAAAATTGATGAGCTGAGGTTAGGAAATCATGCCACTTTTGGATTTGTTTTTCACTAGTCGACCAACGGCCCCTCCTCAATTGGGAGCTTGGTACTTTTTGTTGCCGGTCTCATTGATGGTGGTAGGCTATCTGTCTATTCGATTTGCTTCTTCCAAAGGTTATCAAAACTTTTGGTATTGGGGGCAATTGATTCAGTTGCTGATCATCAACTCTTGGTATATTGCAACACATTTGCCTTTTTCAGAGAGCTTGCCCTTCTATCATAGTCGTATGGCTATGTGGATGATTCTTTTGGCTCCTAAGGGAAGCTTCAAGCAATATTTTGCTCTTGTTGGTGTCTTTGGGTCCATCATGGCCTTGGTTCATCCCGTCTTTTATCCCTATCCTTTTCCTCACGTATCCTCGATCAACAATGTTTTTGGCCACTGGGCCCTCTTGGCCAATTGCTTGATCTATCTGGTCCAATTCTACCAAGTAGAAGAAGGAGATGCTTGGAAAATCTGTCAGATGACCTTTGGTGTCAACGCTATTATTCAGCTTGCTAATCTCGTAACGGGTGGAAATTACGGCTTTATGCGTCGTCCTCCTGTAATTGGCGATCACGGGCTCGTGCTCAATTACTTGATCGTGACGATCCTGATGACAGGGACCCTCATCCTGATCAATCATCTTATTAAGTCCAGTAAGAAAAGAAAAAGAACATCTGAATCCGTTTAATAAGGAGACCTTATGCATCATTTTTTTACAACTGAATCCACTGTACCACCTGTTATACCGCTCCTTTGGTATGGGGTCATGGTTCTTTTAATCGTAATGGCAGTATGGGCTTCATTACGTTACTACCAAAATGAACAATTTCGGAAGATCTTTCGAAACCTACAAATATTTCAATTGATCTGTCTCTATATCTGGTATTTTGCTTTTCAGCTTCCCTGGTCCAATAGTTTACCCTTGTACCATTGTCGGTTGGCTATGTTTGCTGTCTTGCTGTTGCCAGATCGATGGAAGAGCAAGCAGTTCTTTGCCTTGATGGGAGTGAGTGGAGCGATCTTTGCCTTGGGCTATCCAGTCTTTGATCCCTACACCTTCCCTCATATTACGAGCTTTTCTTTCCTCCTCGGGCATTACTGTCTTTTGGTTAATTCTTTGATTTATCTCTTGAGATGCTATGAT
This sequence comes from Streptococcaceae bacterium, assembly GCA_902836505.1. Classification (GTDB taxonomy): domain Bacteria; phylum Bacillota; class Bacilli; order Lactobacillales; family Streptococcaceae; genus Streptococcus. Next base: position 2,253 of record CADFQU010000041.1, on the reverse strand, counting down.
TCGAGCCTCTTAAAAAATCGAGAGATTGTTCTCTATACTTTCGTTTTGGATCTATTTCTAGTTGGCGTCAACCAAGTCACTGGAGGGAATTATGGACTCATGGCCCGGCCACCGATTATCAAAGGGGACAGCCTCTTGGTGAATTACGTCGTGGTCTCTAGCATCTTAGCAGCAGCCTTGCTTCTCTTTAATGTATTTTTCAGTCGTAAGCCTGCAAGAGAAAGAGTTATTCGATAAAAAGAAAAAGGAGGGTGGGACCATCAGTCTCAGCCTTCTTTTAGTTAATAGGAGTTTGAAATGAAGAGGTTTTTACTAGTCATTGTCATCTTGTGTGGCTTATTTTTTACGGTTAGTCCGGCTCAGGCAGATGATGAAGTTCGCTATTCGATAGAATCCTATGTGGGACACCTCCACTTGCAGGAAGATAGCCAGGCGACATTTACGCAAGAGATTACCTACATTTTTTCAACAGGCTACAATGGGCAGTATGTAACTTTAGGGAGTGTAGATCCCCTTCCCAAAGGATTTAAAATCCATGAAAATCCTCAAGTGGAAGCTTATGTGGATGGGGAAAAACGAGAGATCCGTGTAGAAGAATCGGATCTCGGAAATGGACGTTTATTAAAAATCTACAATTCAAGAATCGTTGGTGGCAAAGTTACCATCAAGGTTGTATGGAAGATTGATCATATTCTAGAACTGTATTCCGATATCGCCGAGCTCAATTGGTTCCCTATTTCAGATGGGGATGAGGACGTCGCGAAATTAGATTTTTATGTGGATGGTTTGGATGCCAAGCAGGGAGAGTTATATGCTCATACCGGTTATTTTAATACACCAGCCCAGATTGAACGGACTGCGACTGGCTATCACATTCAGTTATGGAACTTCCCCAAGAATGGAAAATTAGAACTCCACGCGTACTGGCCCATGACGGAAGCCCTGCGTCGAGGCCAATCTAATGAGATTAAAAAAGAAAAGGGAAAAGATAAATTTCTAAAAAAAGAAAAATCCATTCAACAAAAAACAGTCATCTACAAGACACTGTTTCTCAGAGTCGTTCCAATTGTATCGATTCTTTTATTTGTTCTAGCTTTCATTCCCTGGATTTGCTATATGATCAGTACCAGAACTCGTCGGATTTCAAAAGGTGTACGATTATACGAACCACCACAGAATTTGTCACCCTTTGTCCTAGCCAAGGCCTTGTATCAACTTGATTTTGAACAGATGGTCATGTCTAGAGAGAAAGGTCAACTAAAATTTAATCATCTCATCCAAGCAAGTATTTTGGATCTCATTGATCGAGGAAATCTTCGTTTGACGAGAGATGATAGTGGAGGGAACTTGACTTATCTTCACCATGAAGGCTTGGCTGATTTTGAATTACAGTTTATTGACATGCTTTTTAATCAAGAAACTGAAATCAGGATCAGCGAGGTATTCTCAAAGTATAAAATTAATCAAGTGGCCCTAAAAAAAGATTTTCGAGCTGCAACATCAGACAGCCAAAGAGACCGTATTCGAAAGGTCGGAAGTGACGTTCGATCGCTTTTACAAAAGGATGCCCAGCAATTGTCAAAAGGTGTAGAAAAGGAAATTGCGAAATTAGGTTTGCCCTCTTATTTTAGAGACTTATCTGAGACGGAGGCAGCTTTTTCAAAAACAGGCTGTGCCTTACACTTTTGGCTCTTACTGATCTTATTTGTGAGCATGTGTTTCTTATCTTTTGGATTTGGTTCACACCTCTCTTCATACTATTTTTGGATCATTTTATGTCTGGTTTTGTTATTGATTCCATTTTATATTGTTGTGAAACGTCGCGAAGATCATCTACAATCTTTGGAGAACTTGGATTCACAATTCCAATGGATGGCCTTTCGAAATATGATCGAAAGTATTCCAAATTTTAATCAAGCAGAACTTGAAAGTGTCGTCCTATGGAATCGTATCTTAGTCTACGCAACCATGTATGGTCAAGCTAAAAAAGTGAGCCAGGTACTCCAAAATCATCAGATTTCCGTGCCATATGAAGACTGGGACACTGTTCTTTGGCTAACTTCTTCTCCAAATACCTATTTAGATGGCTCTACCTTAATGAGCTATGCAGATGATTCCTATAGTGTTTCAATCTTCTCTATTAACTCCTCAGATGGCAGTGGTGGCTTTGACGGCGGTGGATTTTCTGATGGCGGTGGTGGTGGAGGATTTGGAGCCTTCTAATAGCCCTTGTGATTGAATGAAGTCTGGGAT